>CBFGOP010000001.1:0-74079 GCA_965650415.1 uncultured Prosthecobacter sp.
GCAAGTAGAAGAAGACGGAAGCGGACCTTACATGATCTGATCTAACTCTCTATTTTCAGCATCCACTCTGCAAACCAGAGCTGGGGCGGTGTGTGCGTGGCGGGTAAGAAACTCGTCCGCTAGCTTTCCGTAAGATATTGCACCGATGCCGGTAGGGTCGTGTTCGAAGATGGTTTTTCCGTGCGAAGGTGCCTCTCCAATGCGAATGGTACGGGGGATGACTTGTTTGTACACTTCCTCTGGGAAATATTTGGTGACTTCCTCCACAACCTGGCGAGAGAGCAAGGTGCGGTTGTCATACATGGTCATGACGATACCCTCCAGGGTGAGGTTGGGGTTGGCACCAGAACTCCGGATCTCATCAAGGATTCCGACAATTTTGGCCAAACCTTCGAGACCGAACCACTCGCATTGGAGAGGAATGAGGACTTCATCAGCCGCCGCAAGGGCAGCGGTCATGAGCACTCCGAGGGAAGGTGGAGTGTCGAGGATACAGTATTCGAAAAGATCGTTGGGTTTCAGTCCCTGAAGGATGCCACGCAGACGGGTGAGGTGGTCATCGGAGCGGGCAAGCTCGATTTCAATTCCCGCAAGATCCATCTCGGAAGGAAGGAAGGTCAAATTTTCCCGACCCGAATGGATGAATTTGTCACGGATATCGGCATGGCCCAGCAAGACTGGATAAATCGACGATAAGTGGGGAGCATCGATTCCAAGCCCGGAAGTGCAGTTTGCCTGGGAATCCAAATCCATGAGCAAAACCCGCTGACCACGCAAGGCAAGCGCGTGGGAGAGATTCATTGCAGTGGTGGTTTTCCCAACACCTCCTTTTTGGTTTCCGATGGCGATGACTTTCACGAGTCCGAAGAATGGCGGGAAAAATTTATTTTCAAACGCTAAACTTAGTTTTCTTCACGGTGTATCCTTAAGAGGGCTTAAATACCATGATTTTTTATCATCGACCCAATTCAACCTTCCGATCCAATTCGAGCATCTTCAGTAGCTCGGCACCGTAATGATTTTGGAATACTGATAGGAATTTTCTGCAATGAACTCGCTGAGCTGATCGTCGTTGAGAGTTCTACCACGCATTTGTTTGATCGCGGAATCTGTGAGCACGGTGAGGGATATTTCGACGGAGGTAAGGCGACCCGCGGCGATTTCATCAGCGGTTGCCAAAGTTCCGACGGCAGGGCTGCTGATATTTTCCCCAGTCAGAATAAATTTCTCACTATCATTGAGACTGACACCGACGCCGACGGTTTTGTTGTTTTTGACGATATCGACATGAAATTTCACGTTGAATTGGTAAACGTTTTCACAGACGAAGTTTTCCATGGCGTCGACCGCGTTACTGCCACTGCCCACGTAGGTATCGAATGCCGCCTTGAGATCGGTTTTGCCAAGGGTGTTTTCGAAGGTGGGTTTGGGATCGATGAGTTTTCGATAGAGAACAAACGTTTTGTATTTATCTTCGTTCTCGTCACCGATGGGGTCTTTGTAGGCGAGTTGGTAGCCGATGGTTGAGATGTCGCCTCCCAAATCATCATTTTCACCGATCTGGCCGTTGTAGCGGTCGGTGGCAGCGGAAAAGAAAATCAGGTTCAGTGCGTTTGGGCTGAGATTATCATTCGGTCCATCGTCTGGAGTGGATAGTTCCGAGTAAAACCATTGGAAATCATTTCCACGTCTGACCACCATGGATTCGAAATCAGCGGTCATGGCTTCGATCATGGCTTTGCCTTGGTTGGAAGCGCGGAGTTCGGAGCGGCTGCGGTTCCAGATATCCAGGGAAACTACCGTCACCGTGACCAGGATGCTGATGATGATCGTGGTTATCACCATGGAGAGGAGAAGCTCGATGAGTGTGAAGCCGTTTGAGGGTTTTCTGAAGGTCGGTTTCATAAGGCGTTGGGATTAGCGTCTGACGGCCAGGTTGCGAACGAAGATGGGTTTTGTCTGGGATTCGAACTTCTCCGTGAATTTATTGCTGTTGAGGTAGTTGAGTGATGCGGCAGGTATGCTATAAAACGCGGCGGAAAAGGTGATGATGGCATCGGGATAGTCACTGGGAGTAGCTGCCACGGTTTTCTGAGGTGGATCTGAGTCATCGAAGTAAACTACATCACCAATATCTCCGAGTTTCAGTTCGTTGTCTTCAGGGTATAGCTGGGTGGGTTTTACATAAAAAATCGGACCCACAAGTGCTCTGAGGTCCTCTTCAAGATTGGTGTCGTTGTCGCCGATGCGTCTTGCAACTGATTGCACGATGTAATCAATGCCGGGTTTGCCTTGCATGGATGTCATGGGGGCGAGAGTTCCATCCGCCCTTGGATTGGGACTTGGCATGTCAGACAGATCGCTGCTGGGATTCCATCCGCGGTATTGGTAAACCAGAATGGCTTTTTCAGGATTGTTTGCCTCCTTGATCCAGGTGAAAGCCTTGTCGAATCCCGTTTCTATATCCGAATCCGGGTTCTCCGCTTCTTCCGTATTCAGTTTTGCCATATCCCGAACCAAAGACGAAGCGAGTCGGTCGGCTTGTTGGGTGTTGATCGATTTTTTGATGCCTTGTGCGGCCGGAGTGAAAACCGTGAGGAATCCGGTCAAAAGAATGGCGAGCACGAGAATTGCGATGACAGTCTCCATCAGAGTGAAGCCCGCTCTTCTTCGCTTGTTAAATGGTTGGTGGGAATGAGATATTTCGGCTTTCATGTGTTAGAATGTTTTTTGGGATCCATCGATTTCCATGTGTTCTGGATTGCGATAATTTGAAGTTGTGCCGTTTTTCCATATAACGAAGCCTGCAAGATCCTTTTCCGAGCTTTTGACAAATCGCGGTTGTTGACCTTTCGGGCGAACCCCTCCACCGACAATGAAGCTGGCACCTGGCTCCGACAGGATTCCTTCGTCATTGAACTCGTAATAGATGTAGCGACCTTCGTATTGAGTGGAAACGTTGTCTCCACTGAGCGAGAAATCCGGAAGGGCGGAGCCATCACGTTTTTTGGAATATTCCAGACTGAAATAGGTTGCGCCAGGAAGGCGGTATGCGCGACTCGCAATCAGCCATTCATTATCAATCGGTTCGCCGTCAGCATCAAACTTCTGATGGGCGATGAGAACACGGGAAAGGTAGTTGTCGGAATCGATGTCGTCCGTGTCGACCAGAACTCGAACCTTGCAACGCTTGGATAGGGCGATCGTGCGTGCTTCGGTAAACATGGCCTCGCAGTTGGAAATTGCGGTGGATGTGCCTTTGCCTGCTGAGAGGTTTTTGAGCCCTGCAACGCCTGCTGTCATCAATATGGATATGATGACAATCACAATCATGATTTCAATCAGGGTGAAACCCGAGAGAAGGGTGGATGTCGTGAATCTTCGCTGGAGAGGTTTTATTAGGTTTTTCATGCGATGGAATGGAGGTTCAAATTTCCAAATCTAAGGATAATCTCGCGAATTTTGCCCAAAAGCGCAAGGATGAATGTCCATACATGGCAGATACCATGTTGAAATCAGGGTTATTTTTGAAATCGACCACCGTGGCTGGAGTTCATCCATTTCCATGCGGAGCGGACAATTTCCACGACATCGCAGCGTTCGGCTTTCCAGCCAAGGGTCTTTTGAACATGAGTGGGGTCGGAAACGAGTTCCGGTGGATCCCCCTCACGGCGTGGAGCGAAGCGGATAGGGACTTTTTTCCCTGTGACTTCCTCGGCTGCAGCGATGATTTCTTTGACTGAAATCCCTTTGCCCGTCCCGAGATTGCACTGGATGGAGGTGTCTTTGGTGAGAATGTGATTGAGTGCCAGGCCGTGGGCGATCGCTAGATCCTCGACATGGATGTAATCCCGAATGCAGGTTCCGTCGGGTGTGGGATAGTCTGTGCCGTAAACCTCGAGGATATCGATTTCTCCGGACAAAGCCATCAAGACCCGGGGGATGAGATGGGTTTCCGGATTGTGATCTTCTCCGATTATCCCGTCTGCCGAGCACCCGCTGGCGTTGAAGTAGCGAAGGCAGGCGGAACGTAAATTCCATGCTTTGTCGCAATCTCTCAAGATCTGCTCGACCATCAACTTGCTATGACCGTAGGGGTTGATGGGGGTTTGAGGGTTGAGTTCATCGATGGGAATCCGTATCGGGGTACCATAGGTGGCGCAGGTTGATGAAAAGACGAAAGCCTTGCAATCGAACTCCTGCATGACTTGGAGGAGGGCGATCGGTTCCGCAGTATTGTTCCAGTAATACTTGAGAGGATTGGTCACGGACTCTCCGACGTAGGCATAGGCCGCGAAATGGATGACAGCGGAAAATTGGTGCTTTTGGAAAAGTCCGCGGAGCAGGGATTGATCGCCGATATTGCCGACGACGAGCTCAACTGAGGGATCCACAATGGCGTCACGGTGGCCGAAGACCAGATTATCGAGAACGACGACTTTTTTTCCTTCTTTGACGAGGTGTCTGACGGTGTGTGAACCGATGTAACCGGCACCGCCTGTGATAAGGATGGGAGAATCTTTCATGTGACGCTGAGAAGCAAAGCCTGATGCCTGTGGCGCTGCAAGCACGGATCAGATCATGGCTCAAAATGATCTGAATAGATTGAAGGTGGGCCATGTCTCAATCAGCACTATGAAAACGCATCGAGTCATTTTGGCCGCCGCAACTCTCGGGATTTCCGTTTTGGCGGTATCGTCCTGTGTATATGAGCCCTATTACTCAGGATCTTCTCGCTCTTATGGCTATGGGAGTCCGTCATTTTCGACACTTCATTTCGTGCGCACAAGCAACCCACGCTGGGGATATGATCCAAGAGTGAGATGTTATTACGATTATCACAGGCGATGTTATTACGATCCCTATCTGAGCGGTTACTATCCGGTGGGTTATCGTCCGGTTTATGTGCGCGGAGTGCCTCATCCCCACGGGTGGAATGGTGGACACCGTCACATTTCTCCACCGAGCCGGATTCGCGATTACCGTCTGGGCCAAGATTATCAGCGCCAAGATCGCTATCGCCATCTGAATCATGATTGGTCGCGTCATATTCAGGTAAAATCGGATCCGAGGGTGGATTATTCACGTCGTCTGATTGATTCAAACGATCGCAGTGAAATCCGAAGCGATCGTTTCTCCAACACTTCATTCAATCAAAGACGTGACCGAGAGAGAGAGGAGCGAGTGATTCGCGTTCGCGAGGACAACAAGTTGGAAAGCCGCAGAGAGTCGCGCCAGCGTCCCGAAATCAACTTTCGGCAACAGGAAAGACAGCAACGCGTCAGAGAAGAAAGGGTCGCACCACAGCGTTACGATCTACGCAGATCTGAACCCGTTGTTAGGGGTGACTCAAATCCCGTGAATATCGAGCGGCCTGAGAGATCCGCAAAAGTTCGTGAGGAAAGAAACCGCACGTCAGATAACCTCCGGGAGCAGAGGATAAGTCGACCCAAAAGAGAGCCTTAGATCGGTTTCTTACTGGCTCTTGGAATGGTCAAGAACCAGCGGAAGACAAGTGAGAGAAGTATGGCTGCCAGACCGACGTGGAGGACTTGAACCCATGAGTAGATATGGATTTGAGCCATGATCAGGCCGAGAAACATTTGGCTCAAAACGATGACAACAGTGGCGATTTGGGTAGGAGTGGGTTTGTGGGATTGGTTCTTTATAACCGTCCAAAACGCCCATACCGTGAAAATCAGAATCAACCATGAAAAGCTACGATGAAAGAGATAGAGCCATGTGCTTTCCAGTTCACTGATCCATGTTTCACGTGGTGAATTATCGTGAAATTTTGCCAGTTCGTCGGTCATTTCACGGATCTGAGCGCCGGAGATACCTTCGATTACGATCAGAATAAGAAGTGTCAGAGGAACGAGTAAGATGGATTTCTTCCAAGTGTGGAGTGTGACTTTGAAAGGTTGGTCAGAGCCTGCCCAAGTGCAATAGCTCAGAGTGCCGATTAGCAGCATGGCAAGAGCGAGATGAATGGTAAGCACTCCTGGAGCCAAGCCGCTGTAAACGACTCTTGCTCCCATGATGGCATTGGCCAAGACCAGCAGCAATGAGACAAACGAAAGCCAAAATATCGAGGCTTTGGTTTTTCTAAATCCGAAGGAAGCGATGAAGGAAGCGAGCGTAAAAAATCCGACAGGCAGACTGCAAAGCCGATTGATAAATTCGGTCCAGACATGCCTTGGATTGAATTCCTGTTTCAAGCTATCTTTGGTAATGGATTGAGGATCTCGACCCATGCGTTCCGCTTTTCTCTGAAATTTTTCGATAGGCAGCTTATCGAAATCGACCTCGCTGACTTGAGTGGGAGGAATCAGCAAGCCCCAGCAAGTTGGCCAGTCAGGACAGCCCATGCCAGCTCCGGTCACACGCACCGTGGCACCTACGAAAATGAGAAAAAGCACTGATATCAGTGCTGCGAGTGTTAACTTTTGATAGAGCGTGTATTTCATGGCGCAGGGGTTCGGAGGATGAACTTCCTCACGACTTCGATGCTTCGACGACTTCCTCACCCGTATTGGCAGGCGGTGTCACTTCCAGTAACTTTTTCACCGTCGCTCCACCGGGTTGTTCTGCGGAAATCGCGATCCCGATCCAGCGGAATTCATCGCTACTTTCCAGGAATACTTTGATGACCATGGTGAGTGGAACGGCAAGCAGCATTCCCAGAGGACCCCAGAGCCAACCCCAGAAGACGACGGAAATTATCACAATCAGAGTCGAAATTCCGAACCTGCGTCCGACCAGAATGGGTTCCAGGAAATTTCCAAGGAAATTGTTGATGAGCAAATATCCACCAGCGACCAGAAGTGCGTTGGGCCAACCGGCAACAAACAGGGCAAGCACGGTAGGGGGGACACCCGCTACAATCGAACCGATGACAGGGATGAAATTGAGAAGAAACGCGAGGATTCCCCAGAGGATATAGAAGTCTAGACCCGCGCCCCAGCACAGCAGGCCAGCTAGGATTCCTGTCGCAAGGCTGACGACGGTTTTGATCGCGAGGAAGCGTTGGATATCGCGAGTGGCACTCAGCATTCTCGCGAGGTTTGGCCCACGAGCTTGGCTGATGGCCTCGAAACGACGGCCAAACATGCGTGCCTCAGTGAGCATGAAGACCGTGAAAATCAATGTGATGATCGCCGTGCCCATGAATCCCACGACTTTTCCCAAGATGCCTGTGCCAAAATACCAAATTCTCTCAAAACGAATGTTTTGAAGATTGATGAGATTGTTGTTCACGACTTCATCGATTTTTTCCTGCGCATCATCGATTCCGTAATCATTGAGGACGTGCACCAGTGATTTGGAAGTGTCACGGATCTGTTGCGAAACTTCGGCAGCATATTTGCTGTCCCATTTTTCCTGCAGGTCGTTGACAAGAGTAATGGCGAGGACGCCGATGGCTGCAAGGAATACGAAATCGACAGCAACTGTTAGAATCACTGCGAGGGCACGAGGGATTCCTTTTTCACGAAGAAATTTGAGAAGCGGAAAACTGACTGTCGCAATGAATGCGGCAATCATGATGGGAACAAGAAAAGACTGTGCTGCTTTGAGGCCCGCGATGATCACGATCAGTGCTGCAAACATCCATAGGGCTTGACCTGCTTTGATTTTTCCCAATTCGGTGGAGTTTGACATATGATTTCATGTTCATAGCCCAGAAGTCGTGGGTCGCAATATAAAAACCTGTGCCGAATACAAAAAACCGCCGACTCAGGAGAGGCGGCGGTTTTGGGGAAGTGGTTGTTAAAATGGTTATTTGGTGTTTTCGATCACCACAGAAGATTGGGTCGGAGCAGTCGTAGGAGCGGCTTCGATTTCTCTGAATTCGGGAAGAGGTCTGAGTTTTGGTGGCTTGGAATCACTGGTGCAGCATCCACAGGAGGTCATGAGGATGGCGACGAGGCTTGCTGACGAAATAGCGATGAGACGGATCATGGTGGAAAGGATTGGTATTTAAAAAGTAGTTTTGAAACTGATCAAGAATCGAGCCCCATTCGTCACGAATGATGAATGGGGCTCTGGAACTGTCAATTACTTGGCAGGTGCTTTGTAGGTGGAAGCTGGAGCGGAAGTTCCCGGGCAGCAGGAAGCTGCGCAGAAGGCTGCCATAGCTGCAACGATAGCGATTTTGATCAATTTCATAGTTTTTAGTAGTTTATTGGTTTTGTGAGCGAATCATTAGGAAAACGATTCGATGCCTGCGAAATTAACGATAGGGTCGTTCGCTGCAAGGTAAAAGCTTCGTGATTCGCATCAAAATTCATCATGTGGGTTGACCTATGGGTTGAATAAAATAGGGTCGCGCTGATGGATCATGATTCAGTTTCCAAGCCATTTCTGTTCGCGTGGTTGCGCAGGACGCGCAAGCAGCTCTCGGTGAGTGGCCGCTTGTCGGAGCTGGCGTTGATCCTTTCAAGGGAGCAGCAGCAACTCTCTGAGTCTGACTGGCGAACAAAGCTGAATGCGATATTTCAGGGAGATGAGGAACCCAGTATCGAGCTGCTTACAAAAATCGATTCCTTGTTAGCGCAGCCTTCAAGCAAGCAGCGTATTGAGGATACCGGTGCGATGTTGTTTTGACGTTTTCTGCTCACTGGTTCACAGGCTGCGCACGCGGGGCGGTCGGTTCAGCACCAGGAGGGGATGGCTCAATTTGCACGGGTTGGGCGCGCGGTGGACCCGGATTGACGGGTTGGGCACGCGGTGGATCAGTGACTGGGACGGCACGTTGTGGGTTGCCAGTGGATTCGGTATCCGGAGCAGGAGGAAGAGCGTTTGGGTCAACTGGGCGGGCTTTGGCCGGGTGGATGGGACAGAGATCGATATTGGCTGGGACGGAATCGGCCGGGACTTTTTCGTTGTATGCGGTTCCAGCTGAGGTGCAACCTGAGGTCGCGTATTTTCCTGAGAGCCGGCACACGTGGATACTGACTGTTTCCATATCCGAGTGCAGTTGTCCGGCCTTGTATCCCAGCCGGTCTGCGGTCTTCATGATGTCCACCCAGATTGGTAGCGATAAGGTAGATCCAAAGCCTCCTTGAAAGGTTTTTTTGGGTTGGTCAAAACCCGTCCATACCGCACAAGTGAGATTGGAAGTGTAACCTGCGAACCATGCATCTTTGAAATCGTTCGTGGTTCCGGTTTTTCCAGCCGCATCTTTCGTGAAACCGAGGCGTTTCATGGAAGCGGCGGTACCAGTGCTCGCGACTTCCTGAAGGATTTTCGAGACTGACCATGCGGAGCCGGGATTGGCGGCCTGGTAATCGATCTTGTGACTGGCATAGAGCACATTGTTTTTCTTATCCCTGATTTCGGAGATGATGTAGGGGCGATAACGCACTCCATCGTTCGGGAAAATAGTGTAAGCAGTTGCGACTTCCCATGGGGTTGCTTCCCAAGAGCCGAGGAAAGATGAGGGTTGTTCCGGCAGAGGCAGGCCGAATCCGGCGTGATTGGTGACTTCCTTCACTTTGGCTAAACCCGCGTAGTTTCCGATTCTTACCGACATGGTGTTGCGTGAGCGGATCAATCCATATGATGCGGGATGCATACCGCCGAATTTTCCATCTGCGTTGGCAGGCTTCCAAGTCGCGGCACCCTTGATTTCACCATGCTGGATAGGTCCATCCGAGATCAATGTGGAAGGTCGCAGGCCTTTGTCGAAAGCGGCAAGGTAAACGAAAGGTTTGAACACCGAACCGATCTGACGCCTGGCTTGGATGGCACGGTTGAAAGGAGACTCATCGGCATCGCGTCCACCGACCAGAGCGATGACCGCGCCGGTGCGGTTTTCAATCAATACCGCGGATGACTGGATATACTCAGGCAATTCTCGCTGTTCCTCAGGAATGGAGAGCCATTTGGCCCGAGTTTGGTGTCGGTAGCCTGACATGCGTTCGACCTCGCTGAGTTTTTTCTCCATGGCTTCTTCAGCAACTTGTTGCAAACGTTGGTCAATCGTCGTGGAGATGATCAAACCACCGAGTTCGATGTTTTCCTTTTCGAGGATGATCTCCAGATCGCGACGGATGGCATCCATGGCGTAGGAATCGTTGTAGGAGCGTTTCCAAAGCGGTCGAACCTTGATGGGTTCTTTTTTTGCATCATCCGCCTCCTGCTGGGTGATGTCATTGGCATCGGCCATGCGATCGAGAGTGGTATCGCGTTCACGCTTGGCGGCTTCCATGGAGCGGAAGGGATTGTAGGCATCCGGACCACGGACGATTCCCGCCAACAAAGCGGATTCCGACAAGCTGAGTTGCGACGGATGTTTTTCGAAATAGATCCGTGCGGCTTCGCCAACTCCTTTGATCTGTCTGCCCCAGTTGATCTGATTGATGTAGGCTTCCAGAATGCGGTCTTTGGTCAGTGCGGATTCGATGCGGAATGCGATGGCGATTTCAAGGCACTTGCGATCGAGTTGCCTTGGCAGGTCGCCCCGTTTCTCTCCGCGTTTGAGTTGAAAGACATCCGAAGCGAGCTGTTGGGTGATGGTGGACGCACCTTCACGCTTGCCTTCCAAATTTTTCAGAAACGCGCGTGCGATTCCAATGATGTCGATGGCACCGTGAGAGTAGAAACGTTCGTCTTCACGGGCGAGGATGGCTTTGCGAAAATTTTCCGAGACTTCTGTTAACGGAACGATGGAGCGTTTTTCCCCATGGATGCGACCGATCTCGGTGTTGGTGCGATCGTAGATGATGGTTCGTTCCGGCATTTTATTGATCCGTCCCAGATCATAATGCGCGGCGCGATAGCCGTAAAACACGGACACTGCTGCGAGGAAGATCAGGCACGCGACAGTCGGAATACCGAAGATGAGAAGCACGGCTTTTTTGAAGCCCCTGAATCCGCGGATCAGGTAAAAAAACAAATGGAAGGGCCAAAAGATCAGCAATGACAACAGGCTGGGACGACTTCGGTTGTTAGCGGATTTCGCACGCGGTCGGTTGGTATGTTGCTTGCGGCTTGCCATGTGGATAATGAACAAGCTAAGGGAAATTTGGATAGGATGAAACCCTTAGTTTCGGCAAGTAGGCTTTTTTCTCCTTCCGTGAAGAAATTCGAGTAGACGAATCGCCTGACTGGTGTCGATTCTTGGGAAATGGAAAAACACAGAATCATGCTGCTGAGTGGATGGCTCTGCGCGGCATTGCAGGCGAGTGAGCCTGTGAAGCAGCTTGAGGAGCTGATCAAGATGGAGCAACAGGTGCAAAAAGTGTCCGAGAAAGCCCTGCCGGCGACGGTGGCGCTGGTTGCCGAAAGAACCGGTTCTTCGGGTTCAGGGGTCATCGTAAGCAAAGATGGACTGATCCTGACTGCAGCTCATGTGATTCAAGGTTTGCGTGAGGTGGATGTCTATTTTTCCGATGGCAAACGTTTTCCTGCCAAAGTCTTGGGGGCGAATCTTTCCAAGGACATTGGCATGGTCAAAATGGTGAACAAAGGTCCATGGCCATATGTGGAGATAGGGGAATCCAAACCGCTTGATGCGGGCGATTGGGTCGTTGCGCTAGGACATTCCGCCGGATTCGATCCTGCGCGAACCGCTCCGGTTCGATTCGGTCGTGTGATGTCGGATGGTCCGGGAAATTATTTTACCACTGATTGCACTCTGATCGGTGGCGACTCGGGCGGACCGTTGTTCGATCTCAATGCGAAGCTGGTCGGGATCAATTCCTCAATCGGCTGGTCTTGGAACAACAACAACCATGCGGGTGTGGATGGTTTCAGGGAAGATTGGGATCGATTGTTGGCAGGTGAAACCTGGGGGGCTTTGAGGATGAATCCATTGGAAAATCCTGAAACACCGGTTCTTGGGATCGTAATGGCACCAAGAGATGGTAGGCTCGGCGTCAGAGTTTTGGAAATGGCGACCAATTCGCCTGCTGCCGAAGCTGGGGTCAAGGTGGGAGATCGAATCGTGACTCTCGATGGCGAGCGCGTTAGCGATGGGACAGACTTACAGGAATTACTGCACAAAAAAGTCGCTGGTGATGTGATTTCTCTGGGCTTGGTTCGTGGCGATCAGGAACTGCAGATCGAAGTGGAGTTGGTGAAACGTGAGATGTTATTCAGGGTGAGATGAAATCGATGAAATGGACAGTGTATGGTTTATGTCTCCTAGGTGCGTTTTGCGACGCACAAGAGGAAGAAAAAGACGTACCCTTGATGAGACCGGATGAGGAAAAGGTGGTGAATGATCAAGCCGCATCAATGAGTGCGGTTTTGTCGAAAACTCTCGCCGAAGCATCCAAATCCACCGTCCGCGTTTGGGGTTTGGTGGGGCGGCAGGGTGAGTCCGCGGTTTTGGCATATGGAACCGTGGTTGGAAACGGCAAGCAGGTACTTACCAAATGGAGCGAGGTTGAGATCTCAGAAAAAAGCCTCTATGTCCAGTCCGGCAGCGGTGAGGCTTTCGAGGCCAGGATCAACGGAGTGTTCGCGGATGAGGATTTGGTTCTGCTAGATCTGGAGGAGCTGGGAGACAGAGGAAACCCTGTCACTTCCGTTTTCTCACCCGCTAAGTTCGTTCCCTCGGAGCTTCGTCACGGTCGGTTTGTTTCGGCACCGCAAGCCGATGGAAAGCTGGCGGGTTTCGGGGTGATCAGCGTATTGGAGAGAAACCTTCGTGAGACCGACCGCGCCCATCTCGGGGTTCTGGCGGATCAGAGTTACCGGGGCAAGGGTGTGAAGATCGCGAACTTACAGCCGGAATATGGAGCGGCCGAAGCGGGGATTCAGCCAGGCGATGTGATTTTGAAAATCGATGACAGGGAAATCTCCGGATTGCAGGAGTTGAAAAACGCGCTGACCAATAAAATGCCGGGCGATCTGGTAAAAGTTCTGGTGGACTCGGCTGGGAAAGAGCGGACGATCGATGTGGTTCTATCAAACCGTCCCATCATGGGTCAATTTTCCGGAGACCGACTCAATCAAATGGAGCGTATGGGTGGTGAACCGAATCGGGTGAGAAATGGATTTTCACGGGTGGTGCAGACCGATATGAAGATCGAGAAAAACCAGATGGGTGGACCTGTCGTGGATTTGGAGGGTAATATCGTCGGTATCACCATGGCACGGGCGGATCGAACCCGGACTTACCTGATGAGTTCAACCGCGGTGATCGATGTATTGAAAGGGCCGATGCAAACCCTCGCGGAAGCAAAAGAAAAATTGGCCATGCAGCGACAGCAACTTGCAGATCAGCGCAGAAATTTGATGCCGAAAATCCGTCCGACTCCTCAGGCCAGACGCTCATTCGACCCGGAGCGCACCCAACGGCATTTGCAGGATGTGGAGAGATTGCGGGAGCGAATTTATCGCGAGCTAGAGCTGCTGGAACAGTTTGGCCCGTGAAAAAATTTCATCGGTTGCGTTCCACCTCTGTTCGCGTCTATCTTTCCTCGCGATGAGCGAGAAATCATTTTTCTACCAAGATCCGTTTCCTTTGGGCGCGGACGAAACCGAGTATGAGCGGATCCACGAAGGTTTTGTGGAGACGGCGGATTTTCAGGGAAACCCGATGCTGAAAATCGACCCCGAGGCTCTCAGTTTTCTCGCCGCCGAGGCGATGAAGGCGATCAATTTCAAACTCCGCAGCAGTCACCTCGCGCAGGTCGCGGCGATTCTCGACGATCCCGAGGCATCCGATAACGACCGCATGGTCGCGCTCATGTTGCTGAAAAATGCGGAGATTGCCGCACGCGGGATTTTGCCCGGTTGTCAGGACACCGGCACGGCGACGGTGATTGGCAAAAAAGGCCAGGGCGTGTGGACCGGTGTGGACGATGCGGAGTTTCTCTCCAAAGGCATTCACAAAACCTACACCGAGGAAAACCTGCGTTACTCGCAAACCGCGCCTCTCACGATGTATGAGGAGGTGAACACAAAAACTAACCTTCCCGCGCAGATCGATCTCTATGCCAGCAAGGGTTCCGAGTATCATTTCCTTTTCGTCAGCAAGGGCGGGGGATCGGCGAACAAAACCTTTCTCTATCAGGAAACCAAAGCCCTGTTGAATCCCAAACGCCTGAAAGAATTCTGCATCGAGAAAATGCGTTCGCTCGGCACCGCCGCCTGCCCGCCTTATCACCTCGCGTTTGTCTTCGGTGGCACTTCGGCCGAAAACAATCTCAAGACGGTCAAGATGACATCGACCCGTTACTACGACAGCCTTCCAACCTCCGGCAACGAGCACGGTCGTGCCTTCCGTGATCTGGAGTTGGAAAAGGAACTGCTGCAATGCGCCCGCGAGATCGGAATCGGCGCGCAGTTTGGTGGAAAATATTTCGCGCTCGATGTCAGAGTGGTTCGATTGCCGCGTCATGGCGCATCCTGTCCGGTTGGGATAGGAGTCTCGTGCTCGGCGGATCGCCAAGCCAAAGCCAAGATCACCAAAGACGGAATCTTTCTGGAAAAACTCGAAACCAATCCGGGTCGCTTCATCCCCGATAAATACCGTGATTGGAAATTCAAAGGGGTTGAGATCGATCTCGACAAGGGCATGGAACACACCCTCGCCACCCTGTCGAAATATCCCGTCACCACGGCGATTTCTCTAACAGGAACCATCATCGTCGCGCGCGATTCCGCGCACGCAAAGCTCAAGGAGATCCTCGATGAAACCGGCGACCTGCCGGAATACTTCAAAAAATATCCCGTCTACTACGCGGGTCCCGCCAAAACTCCCGCCGGAATGCCATCGGGCAGCTTCGGTCCGACCACGGCCGGGCGCATGGACGGCTATGTCGATCTGTTCCAATCCAAAGGCGGCTCCATGGTCATGCTCGCCAAAGGAAACCGTTCCCAACAGGTGACCGATGCCTGCAAGAAACACGGCGGATTCTATCTCGGCTCCGCCGGCGGACCCGCGGCCTTGTTAGCCAGCGATCACATCCGTTCCCAGGAGGTCGTCGATTTCCCGGAGTTGGGCATGGAAGCCGTCTGGAAAATCACCGTGGAAAATTTCCCCGCGTTCATCCTCGTGGACAACAAAGGCAATGATTTCTTCACCGCGATCAACCATTGTCCGATTTGTTAGGAGAAGATTTTGACCACGGAATGCACGGAATACACGGAGTAAAAATAACAAAGACATTAGACCGCGCGTCAGCTCCCATTCTGTCTAATCCGTGCATTCCGTGGTCTAATTTCCAAATTTGGTAATAAATACTAAAACGAGACTTCATTAACCTATGCTCAAAGAACTCAACGAAACCAATTTCCAATCCGAAGTCCTGGATTCGCCAATTCCCGTATTGGTCGATTTCTGGTCAATCGGCTGCGGTCCATGCATGCAGCTACTTCCTGTCATCGAACAACTTGCCAGCGAGATGGATGGGAAAGCCAAAATCTGCAAAATCAACGCCATCGAAAACATCAAGCTATCAACCAGCTATGGCGTTCGCTCCGTTCCCAATCTCCTGTTTTTCAAAAATGGAGAGGTCAAAGATCAAGTGATCGGAGCAAATATTACGAAAGAGCAGTTGAAGGCGAAGTTGGAAGGGTTGATGTGAAATTAGCGGAGATCATTGGTCTCCACCTCACCACTCCACCGGTAGCTCGATGATTTTTCCGGCGTCTTCGTATTTGATGTGGCCGTGTTTCATGCCATATTCGTGGACGAAGCGGGTGACCTTGACGTCGTAGGCGCAGTATTCGGCGATCTTTCTCAACGGCTCGAACTCGCCCGTTTTTTTGTGTTCCTGCCACCAACGGATGGCGTCCAGTCCGTCGGCGGATTTTCCGGTGCCGAGGCAGGATGAGGCGACGTTGTCGAGTTTGAGGAAACGGCCCATGCGCTCTTTGACGTCGAGCATCATGTCGAGGTTGATGGTTTGTTCTTCAAGGTTCGGAAGAACGTAAGCTTGCAGAACGGGGTAATCGAAACCGATGTGGTTCCAGCCGACGACGAGATCGGCTTTGAGTAGAAGATCGGTCAACGCGTCGAGATCCTTTTCACCATAAATCACATACTCGTCGGTCGCGGTGGAATAGGTGACGGCAACGGAAATGCAGAGTTTGGCTTTGTTCGAAAAGCCACCGACATCGCTGATACTGCGTTGGGTTTCGAGGTCGAAATAGACGATGTTTTTTGGCATGAAGAAAGTTTGCTAGTTAGAAGTTTTCAGTCTGAAGGGAAGAGAGTCTGTGCCGAGTGATAAGTAAATCATGAGGTGTGAAACTTCTTATCTTCTGTCTCGAAGTTTTCTGTCTTTATCTCACCTGCCCATTTCCACGAATCCGATACTGATAGCTTGTGAGTTCACGCAAGCCCATCGGGCCGCGGGCGTGGAGTTTGTCGGTGGAAATGCCGATCTCTGCGCCGAAGCCGAATTCCCCACCATCGGCGAAGCGGGTGGAAGCGTTGTGCATGACGCAGGCGGAATCGATGGAGCGCAGGAATTTTTCTGCTTCTGTGGAATCGGCAGTGACGATGCTGTCGGTGTGATGCGAACCGTAGGTGTTGATGTGCGTGATCGCTTCGTCGAGGGTATCGACGATTTTGATGGAAAGGATTTTTTCCAAATACTCGGTCGACCAATCCTCTTCGGTGGCGGGCACGAGATCGGTTAGAATTTCCAAGCAGTTTTCACAGCCTCGAAGCTCGACACCTTTTTTGCGCAGGGCGGCGGCGACTTTCGGGAGGAAATCGTTGGCGATCGATTTCTGGATGAGGAGGGTTTCAAGCGCGTTGCAGACACCGGGTTTCTGGACTTTGGAGTTGAGGATGAGGTCGATGGCCATCGCCTGATCGGCTTTTTCGGAAACGTAGATGTGGCAGATGCCGTCATAGTGCTTGATGACGGGCATGCGCGCGAGCGAGACGACGGTTTCGATCAGACCCTTGCCGCCGCGAGGGATGATGAGGTCGAGCCATTGATCCATCCCGGCCATGGCGGCGACGCTTTGGCGGTCGGTGAAAGGGATGAGTTGGATCGCGTGTTCAGGGAGTCCGGCTTTAGCACCGCCGGAGCTGAGGGCGGAGGCGATGGCGCGGTTGGAATGGATGGCCTCGCTGCCACCGCGCAGGATGGTGGCGTTTCCGGTTTTGAAGCAGAGAGCGGCGGCGTCCGCGGTGACGTTGGGTCGACTCTCGTAAATGATGCCGATGGTGCCGATGGGGACGCGGATTTGTTCGATGCGCAGGCCGTTGGGTTGAGTCCAATCTTCGAGGACCTGGCCGACCGGATCGGGCAGGGTGGCAACGTGTTCGAGTGCGCTGGCAATGGCTTCAATCCTTGTGGGATCGAGTTTCAAACGATCGATCATGGCGCTCGTCAGGCCTTTTTCCTGAGCGGCGTTGAGGTCTTTTTGGTTCTCGGAAAGGATGTCGGATTCGTGGTCGCGGAGGCCCTGCGCCATCGCGCGGAGGATGGCGTTCTTTTGATCGGAGGAGAGTGAGGCGAGCTGGTAGGCCGCGGCACGGGCTTGTTTGCCCATGGCGTGGATTTGCTCGGTGATGGCGTCGGACATGGGCTTACTTTTTCGCGATGAAGTGGGTGGAGATGCCTTTTCCTGCGAGGATGTCGGAAAGTCGTTCGGGGTTGCGGCCGTTGGCAATGTGGACTTCGATCCCGGCGTTGGTGGCGAATTTCACGGCTTCGAGTTTCGAACTCATGCCGCCCATGGAGAATTTCCCTTTGTCATCACGGACGTGGCCGAAGGCTGTATCGATGTCGGAAACCTCGGGAATGAGCTGGTTGTTGGATGGATCGAGCAAGCCATCGACGCTGGTGAGCAGGATCACGCGATTGGCGCCGACGAGTTTGGCGACATGAACGGAGAGCATGTCGTTGTCCCCGAAGCTGAGTTCACGGATCGCGACCGAATCGTTTTCGTTGATGATGGGGAGGATGCGGGGTTCCTGGAGGAGGCGATTGAAGGTGTTGAGGAGATTGGCGGCGCGGGTTTCCGATTGGATGTCCTCGGTGGTGAGGAGGATTTGGGAAACGAGGATGTCGAAATTGGAAAACAGGGAGCTATAGGTGCTCATGAGGCGGGCTTGACCAACGGCAGCGCAGGCTTGGCGGGTAGCAATATCGCTGGGGTATTCGGTGAGACCCATGGCCGAAACCCCGGAGCCGACCGCTCCGGAAGAGACGAAGAGGCAGCGATGACCCTCGTTGATGAGCTTGGAAATGGAAGCGACCAGATGCACGAGGGCCGCGCGATCGATGGTGCCGTCGGCGGTTTTGGTGAGGACGCCGGTTCCGGCTTTGATGATGGTGAGATCGCTGGTCATGTTGGCAGGGAATTGCGGACGAGGAGGAATAAACCGTCGTATCAGCCTTGCCAATCCAAACCTTTGGTCGGTTTTTTTCGGTTCCGCTTGCGGATGGGTATTTGCGCTCCTATAAAACCGCCGCGCAAGCGCCCCAATAAAGATGAAAGCGACAACCCTACTCATTCTCTCGGTCTTGATCTTCAGTATTTCATCAGCTTTTGCCGCTGGTGGACACGGGCCAGCGCCGGCCTATCCAGAGTTGTCCGGTGGTGGATCTCAGTATGCTGCGTTTCCCAAGCCCAAAGAGCTTTATAAGGAAGTTGAGGGAGGCGCGATGGAGACCATCAAGTCCAGAGCGAAAGAAGATCCTTTCAACGTTGCTGCAACGGTCATTTTCATTCTGGCAATTTGTCATACTTTTGCCGCCAGCTCTCTCAATAAACTGGCGCATCATTTCGAGCACATCCACGAGGAGAATTTGAAAAAGCGCGGACCTCGCGATGATGAGCATCCTGACGGTGAACCGGAAGTTTCTTTCCGTGCGACCGTTTTTCACTTTCTCGGAGAAGTTGAGGCGATTTTCGGAATCTGGGTCATCGCTCTGGCAGGTGCGGCCACGTATTATTACAGTTGGGGCGATTTCAAATTGTATCTCGGAAAAGACAAAATTTTCACCGAGCCATTGTTTGTGGTCGTGATCATGGCAATCGCAGCAAGCCGTCCTGTGCTGCGGTTTGCTGAGCGAGTGATGTCCGTTGCGGCTTCGTTAGGAAAAGGATCTCCAGCGGCATGGTGGTTGAGTGTGCTGATTATCGCTCCGATTCTGGGTTCATTCATCACCGAACCGGCAGCGATGACGATTGCGGCGATGTTGCTTGCTAAGAAATTTTACAAACTCAAGCCATCGCCAGGCTTGGCTTATGGCACGATCGGGTTGCTTTTCGTGAGTATTTCCGTTGGTGGTACGCTAACCCATTTCGCAGCTCCTCCAGTGCTGATGGTGGCTGGAACTTGGGGCTGGGATACCCTTTTCATGCTGGAGCACTTCGGCTGGAAAGCGGTGATTGGCGTTTTGCTTTCCACCACGCTCTATTTTCTGTTTTTCAAAAAAGCGTTGTATCAAATCGCCGACCGTGCGGATGGTCTGGAAGATGGATTGATCCAAACCAAAGCGTGGCATGAGCGTGAAACGCCGATTCCATCTTGGGTCACCTTTGCCCACCTGGCATTCCTGGCGTGGACCGTTTATGCGGCGCATGATCCGGTGCTTTTCGTCGGTGGATTTTTGTTCTTCTTGGCGTTTGTCATGGCGACCCGTCATCACCAGAACGCGATTTCGATGAAAAGCCCGATGTTGGTTGGATTCTTCCTTGCAGGCTTGGTGATTCACGGAGGTTGTCAGGGATGGTGGATCGCTCCGATCATTCAGACACTCTCAGATGACGCACTGATGTTTGGTGCAACGGTTCTAACCGCTTTCAACGACAATGCCGCAATCACCTACCTCGCTTCCCAAGTGGAGGGTATTTCATCCAGTGCGAAACATGCTGTCGTTGCAGGTGCGGTGACGGGTGGCGGTCTGACCGTGATCGCCAACGCGCCGAACCCTGCGGGTCAAAGCATCTTGTCGAAATACTTCGAGGGCGGAGTTTCTCCTCTGAAGCTTTTCTTGGCAGCTCTCACACCGACCATCATCGTTTATGCCTGCTTTGTGTTCTTGCCCAACGGCCCTGCCAAGGAGAAGCCGGTGGTGAAACACGTCACAGCCATCGAGCGCGTCGAAGAAGTGTCTCCAAGGTGATCGATCCATTTTCCGTCCTCACCTGAGAAGTTGTAGCTCATCGGGATGGTCGAAGAGGTAGGTCGGTTCCGATTCCAAGAGCGATTCCCGTGAGTTGAAACCCCAGCTCACGGCGGCGTGCGGGATGTTGGCTTTTTGCGCAGCTTTGACGTCGCGCAGTTCGTCACCGACGTAGAGCATTTCCGAATGGTTCAGGGAAAAGGTTTTTCGGATGGCTTTGAGGTGGGTGGCTTTTCCGGTGAGTTTTGAAGTGGAGGAAACGAAATCGAACAACTCGCGGATGCCGTGGTTTTGGAGAAAAAGCTCGACGTTGGAAGTGGTGTTGGAAGTCAGGATTCCGAAGTTGTCGGTATGGTTTCTCAATTCGACCAACGCTTCTTTCATGCCGGGGATGATCTGGAGTCGGTCGATGTTTTTCCGCATCATGGTCGTGCCACGGGAGATCAGCGGAATGACACGGCGTTTCGGGATATCGAGTTCCTTGAGGATTTCCTTGAGAGAGAGGTGCCGGAGTTTCGGGACTTCGGTTTCGTCAACCGTGCGGATTCCGTAGTCGGGTGCGATGGCGTTGAAGATCTTCCGGGTTTCACCGAGCGTGTCGGCGATGGTTCCGTCGAAATCAAAAACAAGCGCACGATATTTCATTCTGATAAAGTGGCTCAGCTGTTGGCGTGTGGCGAGAGTGAAAATCAGAGTTTCAGATTCGGGTCGATATCCCCGTTGAGCGGATCGGTCTTTCCACTGAGGAAACGCAATAGCCCTGCGAAGGCGATCATGGCGGCATTGTCGGTGCAGAGAGAGCCTGTCGCGATCTGAAGTTCGATTCTTTGTTTGGCGCAGTGTTCGGCGAATGTTTCGCGGACTTTGCGATTGAGGCTCACTCCGCCGGAGAGGCCGATGAGATTCACGCCGTGCAATTTCGCAGCGCGGATGGATTTTTTCACGAGGACATCGATCACGGCTGCTTGGAAAGAGGCGGCGATGTCTTCGAGTTTCGCGTTGGGATTTTTCTGCAGGGTGTAGAGCACGGCGGTTTTTAAGCCGGAGAAAGAGAAATCGAGTTCGTCCGCCTGCATCATGGAGCGGGGAAAATCGTAGGCTTTCGGATTTCCATTGAGGGCGGCCTTTTCGATTTCCGGTCCGCCGGGATAGGGGAGGCCGAGCATTTTGCCGACTTTGTCAAAAGCCTCGCCAGCGGCGTCGTCGCGTGTGCTGCCGATTTTTTTATAAGCACCTGCTGCGGTGACTTCCATGAGCTGGGTGTGTCCACCGGAAACAATCAGTCCGATGTGATGGGGAACGCGGGTTTGTTCGATGAAAGGCGACAGCAAGTGGCCTTCGAGGTGGTTGACGGAAACGAAGGGTTTTCCTGAGACGCAGGCCATGGATTTTGCAGCGGTGCTGCCGACGAGAAGGGATGAGGCGAGGCCGGGACCCATGGTGGCGGCGAAGACATCGATCTCTGCCATGGAAACTCCGGCGGTGGCGAGCGATTGTTCGACCAAGCGGTTGAGGTTCAGCGAATGGCTTCGGGAAGCGATTTCCGGGACGACACCGCCGTGGATCCGGTGTTCCTCGATTTGGGAAGCGACCACACTCGAGAGCAGTTCGGCGGGTTTTCCGGTTTCCCCGCGCATGATGGCGACTGCCGTCTCATCACACGAACTCTCGATTGCCAGAATGGTTGCCACGGCTTGATGATTCACAGGTCGCAACCGTTCGGCAATCCCGAAGCTTGATTTAACTTTTCAAAATATTTATCTAACTTCTTTCTGGTTTCCCAATCGTTTCTTTACCAGTTTTTGCACATGCATCGATTGCCATCGAAATCCGTGATCTGGCGTTACCGTCTAGCTTCGATTTTGGTGGTGATCACCTTTTTGCTTTTTTCGGTGTTTCTGGGCTACATGGCATACGGGGTTTGGCAAAGGGATTTGGAGTGGATCATTGTCAGCGGGTGGATTTTCGCTGTGGGTTTGCTGGTTTTGTTGCTTAATTTGATCATCTCAAGCCGATTGAACTGTCCGCTTTGCTTGGTTCAGCCGCTTTTGAACCGTGGATGCTCCAAGCACCGCAATGTGAAAAGGATCTTTGGCAGTCATAAATTGAAGGTCGCCAGCTCAATTCTCATTTCAGGCCACTTCGCCTGCCCTTACTGCGGGGAGAAAACTGTCATGAAAACCCGGGCTCAGAATCCCTGAATGGAGGATTTAAGGGGTAGATAATTTTCATTTCCCCGTCTTTGTCGGTTGCACTGAACCGCTTACGTGGCAAGCTAGACCTTGTTAGTTATGACCACAGAAGAACTTCAGGAACACATATCGGGTAGCAGCGGCTGGATCAGTCAGGTGAAACAGGAGATGGGCAAGGTGCTCGTGGGCCAGGAAGGCTTGGTCGATCGATTGCTGGTCGGACTTCTGTGCAACGGTCACATTTTGCTGGAGGGGGTTCCCGGTTTGGCGAAAACCCTTGCCGTCAAAGCCCTTTCGGGATCGCTTTCCGCATCGTTCGCCCGTTTCCAGTTCACGCCGGATCTTTTGCCTGCGGATTTGGTCGGAACCATGATCTACCATCCTCAGGAGACGAAGTTTGAACCGAAGCTGGGTCCGATTTTCAACAACCTGATTCTGGCGGACGAAATCAACCGCGCGCCCGCCAAAGTGCAGTCGGCTCTGCTCGAGGCGATGCAAGAGCGTCAGGTGACTCTCGGAGACAAATCCTATCCGCTGCCCAAGCCATTCCTGGTTCTGGCCACGCAGAACCCAATTGATCAGGAGGGGACGTATCAGTTGCCGGAAGCCCAGCTCGACCGCTTTTTGCTCAAAGTAAACGTCGGCTACCCAACCAAAGACGAGGAACTCGAAATTTTGAACCGCATGGCGACCTCTGCGCCGGTGTATGAAACCCGCCCGGTCGCGACCCCGGAGCAGGTCAGCGCGTCTCGCGATCTGGTAAACCATGTTTACATCGATGATTCGATCCGGAAATACATCGTCGAGTTGGTCGATGCGACCCGTAATCCGGAACGCGTCGATGGCTCTCTGAAAAACTGGATCCGTGCCGGAGCTTCGCCCCGTGGAACGATCAACCTCGCCTTGGCGGCGCGTGCGCGGGCTTTCATGAGCGGTCGGGCTTTCGTGACTCCGCAGGATGTGAAGGACATGGCTCTGGACGTCCTGCGTCACCGGATTCTGCTCACCTACGAAGCCGAGGCCGAGGGCATCACGACGGATGCGATTGTCGCGCGGGTGCTCTCGAAAGTGGTGGTTCCCTGATTCCTGTTCGATCAATGACCGAAGATCAGCACATTGAGGAAATGATGGCCCGGGTTCGCAAGCTCGAGCTCAAGGCGCGCCGTCTGGTGCGCGAATCGTTTTCCGGTGAATATCAATCCTCGTTCCGTGGTCAGGGATTGGATTTCGATGATTTTCGCGAATACCAACACGGCGATGAAGTGCGGTTCATCGACTGGAACGTCACCGCGCGGATGAACGAACCGTTTGTCAGGAAATTCCGTGAGGAACGCGAGTTGTCCGTGATCCTTGCGGTGGATGTTTCGGGTTCTGCGGATTTCGGCAGTCAGCATTTCAGCAAACGCGAGCTCGCTGCGGAGATTGCCGCAGTGTTGGGTTTCAGCGCGTTGCAGAACGGCGATCAGGTCGGTTTGTTGATTTTTGCAGCCGAGCCATTGCTGTTCGTACCATCCGGAAAAGGAACGAGGCATTTGTTGCGAATGATTCGGGAAATCCTGATGGCCAACCCCCAGAAACGCGGGACATCGATTGAGGCCGCCTGCAACTCGCTCATCCGGTCGCTGAAAAGAAAGGCTCTCGTTTTCATGATATCGGATTTCCAGGCAGACCAACTGGACAAGCCGCTGGGCAAGCTTGCCAGAAAACATGAAACCGTCGCCCTGCGGGTGGTTGATCCGGTGGAACAGGTGCTGCCGAATGTTGGAAAAGTGGTATTGGTCGATCCCGAGAGCGGATTAGAAACCTTGGTCAACACTGGTAATGGCAACCTGCGGATGGCCTACAAACAACTCATGACCAGACAATCCGAGAATGTGGCATCGGTATTTAAGAAACACGGAATCGATTCGGCGGATCTGTCCACCGACAGCGAGACCCTGCCAGCATTGCATCAATTGATGAAACGTAGATCCAAAAGACGCAAATAACCGAGATGGCGGAGAGCACAACCACATTCGAATTGGTCGAAAGCCAAGATGCGATGAAACTGGTGCCGACCTGGCAACTGGAGTGGTGGTGGATTTTGATGGGAGTGGGTGCCTTATTGGTAATCGTGGGTTTGTTTTTTATCCTGCTGCGCAAAACTCGGAAATCCGATCCGGAACAGATCAAACGCGAGGCGTATCGAGAGGCTGATAACGCATTGTTCCAGATGGCCCAGTTGCCGGCGCGGGACATGGCGATCGAGATTTCCCTCATTCTACGCCGCTATCTCGCGAAGTGCATGAACGAACCCGTGCTCTACGAAACCCATGAGGAGTTCATCGGCAGGCACGATGCGATCAAGGATTTCGACGTGAATCTACGGGTGTCGATCTCCGGATATTTTTCAGAACTGGCCTCGATCAAATACGGTCCCGATGACATGCCGATTACCGAGGGTGTGGAATCGCTCAAAGGTCGTGCGAAAGAACTGTTAGAAAGGATGGTTGCGGCATGATCGAATCCTTCCTCACCCATTTCCGCCTCGCCCAACCGCAGTGGCTTTTGCTTTTTCTTCCAACACTCATCCTGCTGCTTTTGCGCAGGGGAAGAGGCGCCACCAACGCGGTGTTGTTCCCGAATCTCGGCGTGCTTTACAGCCTCGGAAAACGCGTCAACCGGCTCGCGTTCAACTTCGGGTTGCCGTTGGCGTTCACCGCGCTGGTTTTGGCGATATTCGCCATGGCGCGTCCCGTCTGGAGAAACGAATACCAAAGCCGGATTGCCAGCGGGATCGATATCCTGATCGCCTTCGACGTATCGCTTTCAATGGACATCGATGATTTCCGCATGGATGGCAGACCCTTGAAACGGATCGATGCCGCGAAAAAAGTGGTCGATGCGTTCATTTCCCGCAGACCCGATGACCGGATCGGTCTGGTTGCCTTTGCGGGTCGACCTGTCTCCGTCAGTCCCATCACGCTCGATCATGATTGGTTGCGCGACGGCTTGGACAAACTGCAACTGAACCGCCATGGCTTGGGCACGGTGAAAGAGCAGGGGACGGCAATCGGTTCGGCGTTGGCGACGGCGGCAACGCGGCTCAACCATCGGGAAACCAAGAGCAAGATCATCGTGTTGATCACCGATGGCGCGAGCAACTCAGGAAAAATTTCCCCCTTGGAAGCAGCGAAACACATCAAGACTCTTGGTATCAAAACCTACACAGTCGCGATTGGCACGGTGGAGGGTCGCGTTTCCGGCAGTATTCAGGCCTTTCCCCGTCAGGAATTCGATCTTCCGACCTTGAGAAAAATCGCGAACGATACGGGCGGCGAACATTTCTGGGCACAGAGCCTTGAAGACTTGGAACAAAACTTTCAAACTATCGATTCATTGGAGAAAACCGAATCCCGTAGCCTGACAGTGACGGAAGATCGTGAGCTCTACATGTGGTTTCTCGGACTTTCCTTACTGGCTGCCACGGGGGTTGTGGTTTATATCTCTGTGAATCGGTCCACCATTTAACGTATGAACTTCGCAAATCCAGAATGGCTGTGGTTATGGATCGGGATTCCGATCCTTGCCATTTTTGCGGTTATGGTGTCGAGTTCGAAGTCCCATGCATCCGACAAACTCACAGCCGAGAGGTTGCGCTCCAGATTGGTCCGCCAGATGCATTCGCTCCCGCGTTGGCTTTCTCTGGGATTGATGCTGGCCGCAATGGCGGCGTTCATCTTCGCGCTCGCCCGCCCGCAAGGAGACGCTGGGGAAAAATCCGATGTAACGCGTGGCAGAAATGTAATGATCGCTCTCGATCTTTCGCGCAGCATGCGTGTGACAGACGTGAATCCGGATCGTTTGGGACAGGCGAAAATCCTGATCTACGAGATTTTGGAAAACCTGAAAAACGACCGTGTCGGTCTGATTGGTTTTGCAGGTTCGCCGTTTTTGTTCGCGCCGCTCACCATCGATTACAGCGCGGTCAAGGAAACGGTCGAGCAGGTGGATCAGGATTGGCTCCCTATTGGTGGATCCGATATCGCATCCGCTATCAAACTGGCGACGGATACACTCAAGCAAACGGGTCAGAAAAACAATACGCTGATCTTGATCAGCGATGGAGAGGAGCACCAAGGGGATTTGGATGCGATTGTGGCCGAGGCGGAAAAGGCGGGAGTGAAAATTTTTGCGATCGGTGTGGGAACCGAAGATGGCGGATTCGTTCCTCATCCGGATTTCACTGATGGTTATCTGTTAGATTTGAATGGAGCAAAAGTGCTGAGTCGTCTGGAAGCGGATGTCATGCGCAAGCTTTCGAATGAGACCAACGGTCGCTATGTGGTCGCGGGCAGCGGTGGAGATATTCCTGCGATGATCGAGGCTGCGATTCAGGGAATGGATGTCTTCGAAATGGAAGGTGCGAAAACACGGGTCCTGATCGAGTTTTTCCAGTGGGCGGTTTTGCCGGGAATTTTCTTCCTGATGGCTGCCATCGTGGCCGGAACCAGATGGCGCGGGGTTTCCGTGATGCTCTTCTGGAGTGTTTTGCTTTTGCCTGGAGAACATGCCGCAGCGAACGGAATGCGCGATGCGAATAACCTCTTTTCTGAAAAACGTTTCAGCGAAGCACGCGATGCCTACCGTTTCCTCGCCGATGAAGAAAAGGGGGATCTTGCAGCCAGATTGAGATTGGCCGAGGGACTTTCCGCGTATGAAGCGATGGATCTTCGCGGTGCGCGTTCGGCTTACAGCAGCGCATTGCTTTCGGAAAATTCCAACGTCGTTGGAGCTGCGCATGAAGGACTGGGAAATACCTTGTTCCAGATGGGTTGGGTCGGACTCTCGGGGAGTCGTTACCCGAAAGGAAACCAGTTGCCCGACATGGCACAGTTTGATGCGTTGGTTCGTCATCAGCTCCTGAAGATGAAAGAAGACGAGGTTCCCGAATCGGGAGACAAACACGGGTTTGTTCGCCTGAATGCGATTGTTGTAAATTGGTCGGATGCGGTTCGTCATTATCGGACGGCAGTGGCAAAAAATCCGAAAGATGCGGGTGCGGCGAAAAACGCCGAACTGACGATGGTTTATCTGAGAAGACTGGCGGAGCTCCTCGACGAAGATAAAAAAAACAACGAGGAGGAAATGATGCAGCAAATGATGGAACAGCCGAGCGAACCATCGGAAGGTGAAGGTCCAGGTGATCCGAATCAGGAGCCCAAGGAAGGCGATCAGGGAGACCAGGAGCAGAAGAAACCGGGTGAAAAAGGCGAGCCTGAGGAAGGGAAGGGCGAGAAGCCGAAAGATCCTGAACAAGGTGATGAAGAGCAATCTCCCGAAGAAGAGATGGATATCAACGAAAGCCCTGAGGAGCGGGCGGCACGTTTGCTCAAAGAGAATGCGGATTTGGAAAAAGGCCCGTTGAATCCGGGTCAGACCAGAAGATTTAGAAACCCCGAAAAAGATTGGTAATGATGAAGTTGTGGATCAAATTTGGATTTATCCTGTGGCTGCTTTCGGCTGCACCGTTGTTCGCGCAAACGGTGAAGACAAAGCTCTATTCCTCTTTCCTCGCACGGGGTGAGAAAGCGTTGATGGAGGTCATCGTTGAAGGAGCCGAGCCTGATACCTTGCCGGTGGTTCCGAAAATTCAAGGTGTCGATATCGATTTGTTAGATCACGGGCCCGGAGATCTTGTCCCAGGAAGAAAGATCAACTACCGATTTCAATACGTGGTATCGAGTTATGTGATGGGTCGTCACACGGTACCGGAAATCGAAGTCAGTATCGGCGGCAAAATGAAGAAATCGGCTCCCGCAGAGCTGGAAATTTTCAACCCGGATATCCTGAACTGGAAAGAAGCGGTTTCCAAACCCGAGATCGCTGGCGAGAAATTCCGTTATGCGAGTGTGATCAAGATATCGGATCAGAAAATTTTTCAGAACCATACGGTTCCGACCGAAATCAAAATCTATGTTCCAAGCAACATGATGAATTCGGTTCTGGATTGGGGAGTTCCCGAGTTCGAGCGTGATGGATTGGCTGTCTGGAGGTATGAAGCGAGCGAAGCTCGTGGAGAAGTGAATTTGTTAGGGCAATCCTATGTGGCGATTTCCTACGGAAGCACCCTCAGTCCGCTGCGCACGGGTGATGTGACCATTGGACCGGCGAAAGTCCGGTTGACTTATGTCGATATCGTTTTCGATGGTGCAACGCGTCGCGTTCAGCTGGAAGCCAATCTTGAAGTGGCGGAAAAAGTATTCCAAGCGCTGCCCCTGCCGGAAGGTGCGCCGGCGGGATTTGACGGGGCAGTGGGACAATTCTCGCTTGAGACCTCAATTCAGAAAGCCGATGTGGTTGAAGGCGAGCCGATTTCACTGGATGTGATCGTTCGCGGGAGTGGAAATCTCGATATATTGACTTCTCCAAAAATGACCGATGCCAGTGGTTGGAAGGTTTACGACGCGACAGCCAAACAACGCGGTGAAGAAAGACGCGAGCTAAGCGGTGAAGTGGTCTTCAGCCAGTTCATTCGGCCTCTGGAAATGAAAACTTCGGTTCCGGGATTCCGCATGGTTTATTTCGATCCCAAGACGGAATCCTATCAGACGGTATCGAGTGAACCGATTCCCATTCTCATGACTCCGATGTTAGGTCGTCCCGGAATCGAGACCGTTGGACCTCCTCAGAAGATGCCAATTCCGGTTGAGAGAATGACCGATATTCTCGGCTTGATTCACTCGGATTCCCCCTTGATGAAAAAATCCGGTGAGTTTCCGTTTGATCTCATCCAGATCGTTTTAGGTGTGATCGCGCTGTTGCTGTTGATCAAAGCACTGTGGATGAGATACGGCCATTTGTTGGAAAACGATCCCAAAAAGCTCCAAATGAAAAAGGATTTCCAAAAAGTCCTCAACTCGGGAAGTTCCAGTGGGTTGGATTTTCTCAAATCTGCGGGTGGGTTTGCTGAAAAATGGCTGATGGACAGCAATGCGGCAGAGGTTCGTGATGTGATTGAGGAACGAGACCGGCTCTGCTTCCAGAAAGACAAGCAGGATGTCGTGATTCCCTCGAACCGCCGCCAACAGATCATGCGTGCGTTGAAACGTGTCGCTTTCGGCATGATCCTGATGAGTTTCACGTTGCCGCATCTTCATGCGGGGGATGTGTTGAAAGACGCCGCACGGTTTTATGAAACCGGCAAATATGAAGATGCAGCGAAGGCTTGGTTGAGTGCGGGCCCTTATTCAGACCTGTCGGCAAACACACTCTACAACATCGGAAACGCGGCGTATCGTATGGGGGCGGTTGGTGAGGCGGCACTCTATTACCGTCGCGCCTTGGCAAGGGATGCGGGTCATGCGGAAGCAAGGCAAAACCTACGTTTCATCGAGCGCAAACACGGTTCAATTACCGTGGAGCGTCCCGCCTATCAGTATGCTCTCGCGAAATTCTCCTTCGAGCTTTGGAAAGGTGGATTGTGGTTGGGCGGATGGGTTTTGTTCATGAGCGTCTTGGTGTTTTTCGCCACTCGACCTGGCAACCGTTTCCGCGTTGCTGGTGTGGCTGGCTTCATTCTTGGTCCTCTGATGATTTCTTTCGCGGCCTTGGGTTGTTACTATTATCCAAACGACGCCAAGTTTGCCCCGCTTGCCAGACAGGCGGTGATTGTTGGGGAAAAGGTGGTGTTGCACACCGATGCCGCCCGCACCTCACCCGAAGTGATCGATGCGCCGCCAGGCTCTCTGGCAGAAGTGATTTATGAAAGCGGTCGCTGGGCTTACATCGGATTTGCAACCAAAACCCGTGGTTGGGTTCCGATTGAGGCACTCGAAAAAATTATCCCTGACAAAACACCAAGCCCACCGAAACTGCGTAAGTCAAAGACAGATGGCAGCAGCGCGTAAATCGAGATGATGATGGAGGAAATGGCATGGTTGGTGAGAACCGATGGCACGGTCGTCCTCGGTCATGGCCCTTTCCGTTCGGTCAGTTCGCCGGCCGGTGATGAAGTGGCTTTTTACAAACGCTGTTTTCGAGAAACAGAGGAATCGCCCTGGTATGTTCCTGCACGCTTCGAGCATCTTGAACTGCAGCAGTTTCAGAAATCCCTGATTCAATATCGCGGGCCGATCCAGATCGAATGGGAAACTCCCGATGCCATGCCTTTTTCTTTGGTGTTCCAGGAAATCATGAGCTGCATTGCCCAAGGATCGATTGAGAAAACGGTTCCCGTGGTAACCGAACGCGGCAGATTCAAAGACGAAAACGGAATTCAACGCATTATCTCAGCGATGGCCTCGCAACAGGCACCGCTACATTCGTATGGCTGGGTTGGAATAGATGCGGGTTTTGCGGGCGCGACACCGGAATTGTTATTTTCTATCGATGGCTTGAATTTGGAAACCATGGCTTTGGCAGGAACCGCTCGACAGGAAGATGAAGCGGTGTTCGGTGTGGATGAAAAGGAAATCCGAGAGCACGAATATGTGGCCCAAACCTTGGTGGCAAAGCTACACGATTTGGGAAAACTGAGCCGAAAAGAACGTAAGGTCATGCGGCTGGAATCGATCGTTCATTTTCTAACCGGAATTTCCGTGGAGCTCGAATCGCCTCAGGAACCCGCCCGCTTGTTAAAACGGTTACACCCAACTCCCGCACTGGGGCCGTTACCACGCACCGATCAAAGCATGGCGATGTTGGGTGAATGGCGTGAACGGCTCGCCTGTCCTCAGGAATTCGGCGCACCGTTCGGGGTGTGGGATCGCGGTGCTTTTGAGGCCGTGGTCGCGATCCGTGGTCTCTGGTGGAAAGGACAGCAAATCGCTTTGCCTGCAGGTTGTGGAATCATTGAAGCGAGCCGGCTCGTCAACGAGTGGCGCGAGCTTCGCTTGAAACGTGAAGCGGTGAAACGTTTCTTGATGTGAAAGGATTCTTGGATATGACTAAGCCTATGAAATTGCTCAGCTTCTGTATGATTTATTTTATCGCATGTGTGTCATGCGTCTCAGCCGCGCCATCGAGCGGATTTGATGCGGTGGACGGGCCTAACGTGCGTGTCATGCATCAGGATGACGGATCGCGCACCGTGTTTGTGCGCAGCCCTGACAACCGCACACTCACCAAACGGACGTTCAGCAAACAGGGGGTTTTGGCCATGGTCACCATTTACCGTATGGACGAGCATACCAACCCGACCGGTTGCAAAATTTATGATGGAGACACAAACGAGCTCTACAAAGTCAGCTACGGCTATCGTAAAACCGACGGACGTTTGGTTGAAGAGCGAATGTTCGATTCCCGAGTAAAGCGAATCAATCCGCAGACAGGCAAGGAAATGCCCGTTCGCCGTTTCATTTACACCTATGATGCCTTGGGTAACCGAAGCGCGCCAATTTCCATCACCCTGATTCCGGGTCTCAAGACTGCGGATGAGGTTTTTGGTAAATCCTCCGCCCTTGAAAAAAATCCGTTTGATTCGCCGAAGGGAAGATAAGGTGTGCATCCATGATATCGGATAAACAGCTTTTAACCTTGTTGATCGGTGCGGCCATGGGCGCGGGTGGTTGGTTGTATCGTTTTGAAAAAAGCGGTGGAACCAGCAGCGAAGCACTGGAAAATCAATTGCGTATCGCTCAGGAGGAAATCGCGATGCTCGCTGAGGAAAATGCTTCCCTGAGATCATTGGCGCAGGGAGGAGGCGAGTTTTCCGTGCCTCAGGAAATGATTTCTATCGTGGAAAAGGATTATGGTCTAAAGTTTTTGTCCAGCCCGGTGGTACATCGCGTTGCGAGCGAGGAGCTCGGTTATCGCATCGAAGCGGCGATCGAGAGCCGACTCGGTCCGCAGGGTGTGGACGACCGGCAGGAAGCCTATCTTCGGATCGGCTGGTTGCGCGATGGTGATGCCTTGTTGGAGCAATCCGTTGCCGTTCGTTCCGTCGGTGCCTTGGTGTGGTTTGATGAACAACTCGGCGAGGGCTGGGTAACGGATCGCTTCAATATGAAAAACATTCCTGATCAGGCGGCGATGAAGCGTTTGTTGGTCCGGATTTTATTGAACCAACATTTTCCCGCTCCGGTGGCTTATCAGGGCGATGATGCGGCTCGTGCACGCGAGGCTTTGCACGCGGGAGCTGCATCCGGAGCCGAAGCAAGGTTTTTTGCCAACAGCGCGCGGAGTATCGGTTTCATGCCGATGACCAACAACAGCGCTGCGGAGAGATTGATGCTCACTCTGCCGCCCTTCATCCAAGGTTTGACGATGTTTCCCGTGATATCGGGTCGAGCTCTTGCCGACACCCTGTTTGTCAAAGGCGTGGAACCTTTCACCGCCGCATTCCGCAATCCGCCACAAACCACTCACGAACTGGTGTTTCCTGCCGAGGGAAAAAAAGCGGTCACGTTTGAAATGCCGAGAGTCGATCCTGAAATTTTCCTCACCGAGAGCGCCGGATACCTGGGCTTGAGATTGTGGCTGGAGGAAATGGGAGATGTCGGAGTGGCCGAAGAGATCGCGCGGGTGTGGTCTGGAGATGGATATCATCTGTTTGCCGATGGTGACACTTCATCCGCATTGATTTGGGATGTGGAGTTTGTCAGTGAGGAAATGGCGGCACGCTTTCTGGATCTCGCCGCCCAGCGGGTGGAAGCGATGAAGGAACTGAATCCGCAACGTTTCATCGCGGTGAAAAAAATCTCACCGAAGAGAATCCGTTTCCTCAACACAGCGACGGAGAAAACCTTATCCAAATACGCAGGATCATGAAAATCCATACGGCCGAATTCAGCATCCGCACCCACGGCAAGGGCACCTACGAGATCACGGACACGATTCAAAGGTTGGTGAATGAGGCGGGGATCACTTCCGGGCAAGTGACCTTGTTGCTGCGCCACACCAGTGCAAGTCTGATCCTGATGGAAAATGCCGACCCCAGTGCTCGGCGGGATTTGGAGAGATGGTTCGATCGACTGGTTCGCGAGGACGATCCGGATTTTGTTCATACCCTCGAAGGTCCCGACGACATGCCGAGCCACATTCGCATGGCTTTGACCCGCTCTTCAGAAGTGATTCCCGTCCACCACGGCCGCATGACTCTCGGAACCTGGCAGGGAATTTTCGTTTTCGAGCATCGCCGCGATCCGCATCAACGCAGCATCGCGGTGACGGTGATGGGGATCTAACGATAGAGACTTTGCACCTGCTACCAAGAGCACTCCTCCGCTTCAGGTTTAGGTTTGTCACTACCCTCAAATCCGACCCGGATCGCGTAGTGGGTTGCTGATTACCGACTTATTCGGCTTGGTCTATTCGATAGGGAATCTCTTGCCCGTCAACGCTTCGCTTGGAAACCACCTTGGCTTTATCCAAAACTACAGCGCGTCCTCCAGCCGGTAAAGCTTTCGTCACAATGATTCCGGCGACATTCGTGTATTGGCCCACCCAGTAATCCGAGGGCTGTTCCTCGAACTTCAGCGAAATGCTCGGTATTCCATCTTTGGATTCGGGCTCGAAAGGATCGAAAGCTGCATTGTAAAGCGTGTATTCGCTTCCATTGTCGTCGGCAACAAGCCACCCGCGAACGGTCAAATTGACCCCGTCGGTACCAAGTCCCTGGGAAAGCCCATACAACTCATCAACTATCGAAACTTCACTGAATTCGGTTGCTGAGTTCTGCTCGTTGCTCTTCGACGTATCCCCGCAACTCGCGATGGTCACTGTGAGTCCGAGGGTGATATACCTGAGCGATTGCATGGTATTATTTTGCCGAATCACTTCAAACCGCTCAAGCAAGCAAGGTGCTGCGTGTGAAGAGCGGAATCACGTGAATACCGCGGGCTTCGATGGCTTCACGACCGCCTTCCTCGCGGTCGACCAGAACGATGGCGAATTTCACATGACCGCCTTCGCGCTCGATCGCGTCGATGGCTTTGAGGGTCGATCCGCCGGTGGTGATGACATCATCGACCACGATCACGTTTTGGCCGGGAGCGAAGTTGCCCTCGATTTGTTTTCCGGCACCGTGGCCCTTGGGCTCCTTGCGTACGGTGAAAACCTGCAATGCTTCATCGGGATGGTTGCGGGCGGAGGCCATGCCGATGGCGAGGGAGATGGGGTCTGCTCCCAGAGTCATGCCGCCGATGGCCTGGATGGAGAGCTTTTCGGAATGGATTTTCGAACGAACCGCGTGCCAGCCGAGTTCGCCGATCATGGCTGCGCCAAAAGGATCGAGTGCGGTCACGCGGCAGTCGATATAGAGGTCGGATTGCTTGCCGGACGCGAGGGTGAAGGTTCCGGTGCGCACGGATTTCTTGAGCAGAAGGGCTTTGAGGTCGGCTGTGGTCTGAAGCATGGGCGGAGATTCGGAGTTTCTCGGAAAAGATTCAATCGTGAAACGAGGGAAAAGAAACTTATCAACAAACGTCGATTTTCTGCATCTCCAGCTTGCCACGGGTGATGGGTCGCCTAGGCTCAGACCCGTAAAGCACATGAAAATCTGGTTGGACGGAAAATTGGTTGAGGAGCAAGAGGCGAAAATTTCGGTTTTCGATCACGGCTTGTTGTATGGTGATGGCGTTTTCGAAGGCATCCGTTTTTATAACGGACGCGTCTTCCGCCTCGAAGAACACATCAGACGTCTGTTTGACTCTGCGAAGGCGATTCTTTTGGAAATCCCATGGACTCAGGAAGAAGTTTGCAAATACACCTGCGAAACCGTCGCAGCCAACGGCCTGAAGGATGGATACATCCGTTTGGTGGTCACTCGCGGTGAAGGCGGTTTGGGATTGAATCCTTATCTCTGCCCCAAAGCATCGATGTTCATCATCGCCGCAACCATCCAGTTGTATCCGGTCGAGCATTACGAAAAAGGCCTGGCCTTGATCACTTGCGCGACGCGTCGTCCCGCACCTGCTGCCTTGATGCCACAGGTGAAAAGTTTGAACTACCTCAACAACGTCATGGCAAAGGTCGAGGCGATTCAAGGTGGAGCTCTCGAAGCTGTGATGCTCAACGAGCAGGGTTACGTGGCCGAGTGCACGGGAGACAACCTGTTCATCATCAAAAACGGTGAACTGGTCACCCCGTTGATTTCCGACGGCGCCCTCGATGGAATCACCCGCGCCGTTATCCTGGAAATCGCTCACAAGCTCGGCGTCAAAGTCGTGGAGCGCTCGATCACCCGTTACGACATCTTTGTTTCGGACGAATGTTTCCTTACCGGCACGGCTGCGGAAGTGATTCCCGCGGTTTCCTTGGATCGACGTGTGATCGGCGATGGCAAGCCCGGACCGATGACGAAAAAATTCCTCTCCGAGTTCCAATTGCTCGCCAACAGCACTGGAACTCCGATCGGATGATAGTAAGTTTCATGCCACATGAAGTGCAATTACTGCGATAACAAAGCGACGGTGTTTCTAACCCAACTCGCGGAAGGACAGATGAAAAAAGTCTGTCTCTGCGAGACGTGCGCCAAAGAACGCGGTGTGACCGACCCTACGGGGTTTTCCATGGCGGAAAAACTGTTGGGTGATTTTCAAAAAGTGATCGGCAGTGCGGCGGTTTTGGAAGGGGTGGTGAAATCCATCGGCTCCGGAAAAAGCTGCCCGGAATGCGGTTTCTCGATGGAGGATTTCCAAAAGGTCCGTCGTTTCGGTTGCGCGAATTGTTACAAGGTTTTTGCCACCGAGCTCGCCCCGATGATGCGCGGGATGCACAAGGGCTTCCATCACGTCGGCAAGGTCCCGGCCGGGTTAATCGAAAACCAGGTGCGCGTGCAGCGGATCGAAGAACTGCAGGGCAGGCTCGATCAGGCGATCGCTTCCGAGAGTTATGAGGAAGCCGCACAAATCCGGGATGAAATCACCAAGCTCAATCAGCAGGAGGTGAGCCGATGATGCGGTTCACCACATTGGTCAAACATCCGGCCGACTGGATGATCGGCTCCGATGACCAGCACAGCGCGGTCATCACCTCTCGCATCCGTCTCGCCAGAAACCTTCGAGGTCATCCGTTTCCCGGCTGGGCGAAAAAATCGGAACGCACTGAGATTCTTAAAATCTTGCGACCCGCCGTTGAGGATCTCGCCCCGATGAAGGACGGTTTCTCCCACGAACTCGGCGAACTCACTTCGCTCCAGAAACAGGTCTTGGTGGAACGCCACCTCATTTCCCGCGAGCACGCCGCTCGCACCGACGGCTCCAGCGCGGTCATCGAACGCCGTCAGAGTTTTTCCTTCATGCTCAACGAGGAGGATCACCTCCGCATGCAGTCGATCCGTCCGGGTCTACGCCTGACCGAGGCTTATCGTGCCTTGAATGAACTCGATAGTGAACTGGAGAAAAAGGTCGAGTATGCGTTCGATCCATCCCTGGGTTATCTCACTACCTGTCCCACCAACCTCGGTACCGGCATGCGGGCCTCCGCAATGTTGCATCTACCGGCTTTGGTTTTGAGCGACCAGATCGGCCAAGTCTTGCAGGCGGTCAACAAAATCGGCCTCGCGGTGAGGGGACTCTATGGGGAGGGCACCGAGTCGCTCGGTAACCTTTATCAAATTTCCAACCAATCCACCCTCGGGGAGAGTGAGGAATTTATCATCAGTCGTTTGGAACGTGTGATTTCCCAAGTAGCAACCCACGAGCAAAACGCCCGTGAAAAGCTCATAGAAGACGATCCCGATATGGTGGCAGACAAGATGGGTCGAGCCTACGGCGTGCTGCGTCACGCGCATTTGATCGATTCCAAGGAAGCCCTGACCCACCTGTCCTTGCTGCGTTTGGGCGGAAATCTCGGGTTTTTCCCGAAAAACACCGTGAATTTGTGCGATTCCCTGCTCATGGACATCCAGCAGGCTCATTTGCAGCTTCATGCTGGCATGAAATTGTCTCCGGAGCACCGAGATCTGATCCGCGCAGAAATTTTACGCTCTCGTTTGCAATCTCTGAATTCCCCCGATAGTTTTTCATCAAATCATAAAACCGAACGTCCGGACCCGGGCGTTAACCCAGAAGAATCATGAATAATTTCACACCCAGAGCACAACAGGTCCTGGCCTTGGCAAGGAAAGAAGCAGACCGTTTCAATCACGCTTATGTGGGAACAGAGCATCTGCTATTAGGTTTGATCAAGCTGGGGCAGGGGGTTGCTGTCAATGTGCTGGAACGCATGGGTCTTGAACTCGATGCGGTTCGTGTGGAAGTCGAAAAAGAAGTCGGCTCCGGTCCTCCGCAGAAAAGTCCGGGAAATATTCCATACACCCCTCGTGTCAAAAAAGTCCTCGCACTGGCGAATAAAGAAGCAAAGTCGCTCAATCATTCCTACGTCGGAACCGAACATCTTCTGTTAGGTCTGCTGCGCGAAGGCGAAGGGGTCGCGGCACGTGTGCTGAAACGTCTCGATGTCGATATTCAGCGCACCCGCAACGAGATTCTTGCGGAGATCGATCCGAATTTTTCTCCCGATGATATGGAGGATGAGGATGACGAGGATGATGATGACATGGGTGTTTTCGAGGAAGAGCCTGAGCACAACGCAGAGGCCACTACTCAGGAGCCGAACGATTCAAAAACCAAAACTCCCGCGCTCAAAGCCTTTGGTCGCGATCTCACCAAACTCGCTCAGGAGGGTGAACTCGATCCGGTCATCGGGCGTAGCGATGAAATCGAGCGCGTGATTCAGATTCTGTGCCGCCGCACGAAAAACAATCCGGTTCTCATCGGTGAGGCTGGTGTTGGCAAAACTGCCATCGTTGAAGGTCTTGCGCAAGAGATTGTTTCCGGCAACGTGCCCGAACTGCTTCGCGATAAAAAAGTCATCACCCTTGACCTTGCATTGATGGTCGCTGGAACAAAATACCGCGGCCAATTTGAAGAGCGCATCAAGGCGGTGATGGATGAAATTCGTAAGGTAAAAAATGTCATTTTGTTTATCGACGAGCTCCACACTATTGTCGGTGCAGGTTCTGCTGAAGGAGCGATGGATGCCTCCAATATCATCAAGCCCGCACTCAGCCGTTCCGAACTCCAATGCGTCGGTGCCACAACCCTGAACGAATATCGCAAATACATCGAAAAGGATTCGGCCCTCGAACGCCGTTTCCAACAGGTCAAGGTCGATGAACCATCGATCGACGACGCGATTCTGATTCTCCAGGGTCTTCGTGAGAAATACGAATCCCATCACAAGGCGAAATACACTCCCGAGGCCATCGAAGCATCGGTCAAGCTCACCTCCCGCTATCTCACCGCGCGTTATCTTCCGGACAAAGCCATCGATGTCCTCGACGAAGCGGGCGCGCGCGCCAGGATCGGAACTTTGACCCGTCCGCCATCCATCAAAAAGGCAGAGGAGCAAATTGAGGAAATCAACAAACTGAAGGTAGCTGCAATTGCGGAACAGGATTTCGAAAAAGCCGCAGCTCTCCGTGACGATGAGAAGAACGCCAAAAAAGCCCTGGAGGAAACCCTCAAGGAATGGCGCGCTTCATCCGAAGAAAAAGTCGTAACCGTTACCGATGAGGACATCATGGGAGTCGTTTCCAAATGGACCGGCGTTCCGCTGCAACGCATGGAACAGAAAGAAACCGAGAAACTTCTCAAAATGGAGGACGAACTCAAAGGTCGGGTCATCGGTCAGAACGAAGCCGTGGTCGCGATCTCCAAAGCCCTGCGGCGTTCACGTGCCGATCTGAAAGATCCGAAACGTCCGATCGGTTCGTTCCTCTTCCTCGGTCCTACCGGTGTTGGTAAAACCTATCTCGCCAGGAATCTCGCCGACTTTATGTTCGGCGACAAGGAAGCGCTGATCCAGATAGACATGTCGGAGTACATGGAAAAATTCACCGCCTCCCGCCTCATCGGTTCGCCTCCGGGTTATGTCGGTTATGAAGAAGGCGGTCAGCTGTCCGAGGCTGTGAGACGTCGTCCTTACTCTGTGGTGCTTTTCGATGAGGTCGAAAAAGCCCACCCAGATGTCATGAATCTCCTGCTCCAAATTTTGGAAGACGGCACGGTGACCGATTCGTTGGGACGCAAAATCGATTTCCGCAATACCATCATCATCATGACCTCGAACGTCGGGGCATCGACCATCAAACGCCAGACCTCGCTTGGTTTCGGAGCAATGAATGCAGATGAATCCGATTTCGAAGGGATGAAGGAAAAAATTCTCGAGGAATCGAAACGCTACTTCAAACCCGAGTTCCTCAACCGTTTGGATGATCTCGTGGTCTTCCACATGTTGGAGAAAGTCGACCTCAACCAGATCGTCGATCTCGAGGTTTCCAAGCTGCTTGTCCGCCTGAAGGAAAAAGACATCGCGATGACCCTCACACCCGAGGCCACCGAGTTGCTCAGCGAAAAAGGATTCGATCCGAACTACGGCGCACGTCCGATGCGCCGTGCGGTCGAGCGTTTCCTCGAAGATCCGCTCGCCGAGGCCCTGCTGCGCGGCACGGTGAAAGCTGGAGACAAGGTCAAGGTCCGCCGCAAGGAAGGCAGTGATGAGCTGATCTTTGACACTTCGGGATCGGGCGGTGGTTCAGGCCGTGGAAAGAAAAAAGCCAAAGCCAAGTGATCATGGAGGCCAATCGATTCACCGCGAATGCGGACTACGAGGAAAAGCATACCCATGCCATTTGCCTCGAACCGGGTCAGGAAGTCACCAGCGGACCTGTCGATAAAGCGTGGCCCGGGTGGATCTGGGCCACCGATTCCTCGGGTCGCAACGGCTACGTTCCCGCCGAATATCTCGAACCTCTCGGCGAAGACCGCTGGGCTGTGATTCAGGCCTTCGATCCCACCGTGTTGAAAATCACCCGTGGCGATCAACTTACTTCCCTCCAACAAATTCACGGCTGGCACTGGTGTGAAAATGAATCGGGAAAACAGGGATGGGTCGCTGGCTATTTGCTCAGGCCTGTGGGAATTTGATGAGACAGAGGGGGTTGGAAATTCGAATCAGGATCAACTTATGGAAAACGAACGGATTTTGTATGTGAAAAAGGGCTGCCCCTGGTGCATCGAGGTCGAGCGCTATCTGGAGAAGCACGGCATCGAAGTGCAAAAGATGATGGTTTCCGGCAATCCCGAAGCGATGGCGGAGATGGTCGCCCTTTCCGGACAAAATAAAGCACCCACACTCGATTGGGATGGCGAAGTGTTGGCGGATTTCGGGGTGGATGAGCTCGTGCCGTTTTTGAAGGGGAAAATATGAGATCCTCTATCTGGATACGCAGATATGACACAGATCCAACATCCCAGCCGAAAGGCTTAAGAACCCCTTGCACCATACAGTAAACGAGATGATACTTCATCCATGAAATACCTCAGCCTCAGCACAGCGTTTTTGCTTTTGGTTTTTTCCTATTCTCATGCGGAAGATTCCGCAGCGAAATCTCCTGTAAAAATGGAAGTGGTGCAGAAACAGCTTGCGGGTGGAACTCAACTCTTGGATGTGCGAACCGAGGAAGAATGGAAAGAAGGCCATTTGAAGGATGCCAAACGGGTGACAGTTACGGAAGACGGGTTTCTTGAAAAAGCCACAGCGCTGTTGGACAAGAAAAAGCCGGTGGTGGTTTATTGTCGCAGCGGGAAACGCAGCGCGATGGCGGCTGAGCAACTGCGTACTGCCGGGTATACCGTCTATGATATGGAGGGAGGAATCACTGCATGGATCGCGGCAGGTAAAGAGGTAGTGAAACCCGATGCTAAATCTGGAGCAGTTCAGAAATCTACAGCCAGTGACGAGGAAATCAAAAAACTGAAGAGCGAAATTGAAGCGAGCAAACAAGACATCGATAACCTTGAGGCTTTTGTGGTGATGGAACGTGCCAAACTCGAAGAAGATCCTAATTACGATTCATCGTTCCTTGAAGAGGCGTTGAACGAACAGCAGGGTATACGGGAAAAAGTTGAGGAAGTGGAAGGTCGACTGAAAGAAATCAGTAAGTAGTTTTTTTAGTGGAAAAGTTGGCTAGTGATCAGTTTGAACAACGATTTGTGGAGCGGTGATTTTTGGGTGGCTAGCTTCTGGTGGGTTGACAGATGACTGGTTGCGTGGATGCTCTTTTCTCTCATGAAAATTTGGTCACTTCCTTTCCTGCTGACAGCTGCTGTGATGGTGGCTATCCCCAATCACGCCCGTTCACAGAACGAATCACAACCTGAAATCAAAATGCCTGAAACACCCGCAGATGTAGCCGCCGCTCCCGCCGATGCCGTGAAAACCGCCACCGGTCTCGCCTCAAAAGTCCTCCAAGCCGGAACCGGTGATAAAAAACCGACCGCATCCGACACAGTGACCGTGCACTACTCAGGATGGACGACGGATGGAAACATGTTCGATAGTTCGGTTAAACGCGGTGAGCCTACCAGTTTCCCTCTCAACCAAGTGATCGCCGGCTGGACCGAAGGTTTGCAGCTTATGGTAGTCGGTGAAAAACGCCGTTTCTGGATTCCGGAAGACCTTGCGTATGGCCCGGTGATCCCGGGATCGGGTCGTCCCGGTGGAATGCTTTGCTTTGATGTTGAACTGATCGGGATTCAAGAAGCTCCAAAACCTCCTGCCGATACAAAAAAAACAGCAAGCGGTGTGGCTTACAAAGTGATCAAGGAAGGCAAGGGTCAAGCCCCAGCCAAAACTCAGGTGATCACCTTCCACTTCAGCGCCAAGACCATGTCAGGTGAAATGTTGCAGGATAGTCGCGGTGAGGAAGCTCCAATCACCGTTCCAATGGATAAATTACCACCGGAACTGGGTGAGGTAATCGGTGAAATGAAAGCGGGTGAGCAGCGCCAGTGCTGGTTGCCTGAACCCCGGCTTCCGGGTGGCTTTGTGGTTGCCGAGCTCGATCTCATTTCTTTCAAGGATGCACCACCGGCTCCCGAGGCGCCGAAAGACGTCGCTGCCGCGCCTGCGGAAGCCCAGAAGACCGCCAGCGGTCTGTCGCATCAGGTGATTGCCAAAGGTACCGGCAAGGATCACCCAAAAGCCACCGATACCGTAAAAGTTCACTACTCGGGTTGGACAACAGATGGCAACATGTTCGATAGCTCCGTCACACGTGGTGAGCCGGCATCGTTTCCTCTCAATCAGGTGATCAAAGGTTGGACCGAAGGGGTTCAACTGATGGTGGTTGGTGAGAAACGTCGTTTCTGGATCCCGCAAGAACTCGCCTACGGGCCTGCCGTGCCCGGCAGCGGCCGCCCAGGCGGCATGCTGGTGTTCGATGTCGAGCTGTTAGAGATCGGAAAGTAACTTATCTGAACCGTTGTGGCGGATACCATCCGCCGCAACGATAAGTTCGTTTTATCTGAACCAACCTACCATCGAACCATTTCAATGGGCTTGTGGTTTGGTTCTGTCAAATCAGGACAAAGCGGTTTCGAAAGCGGCGATGATGGTTTCTATCGGCTCGGTGCCGACGGAAATGCGAATCAGGCTCGCAGGCACGCCGCAGTCTTCGCACCATTCGAGTTCGTCATAATGCGCGAGCAGCGTATAGAGACAGATGAGGGTGAAAGGTGTTCCGAAGGAAGGACCTTTGCAGAGTTGCAATGCATCGTAGAATTTGGCGGTTTTTTTCGGATTGCTCAGGGTGATGGATAGCAATCCACCATAGCCACCGGATTTACGTTTGATTTGGTTGAAACTCTTGGTGTTGACCAAGGATGGATGCCAGACGTTTTCCACTTCGGGATGATCCTGAAGAAATTTGACCAGTTTCATGGCATGGTCATTGGTGATTTTGTTTCGCTTGGAATAGCCCTTGATGTTGGAAATCAGGACTTCGGCATCGGAGATGTAGAGCGGAGCGCACTCGGCTGCATCAGCTGCGATAGAGTCGCGCAAATCCGCGATCAGCGGTGAATCGGAGCGAAGGGTTAGTGCACCCCCCATGACATCACCCGCACCGGAAATCCACTTTGTGAGAGAAGATGTGAGAATGTCGCAAAGCGGCAGAACATTCACATTGAGCGGCCCCGTCGATGAGTCGTCCACAATGAGTGGGGTTTTTGAAAGAGCGCATGCGTCTGAAACACGCTTCAGATCGATCGTGCGGAGCAGGGGGTTGGATGGGATTTCCGTGAACACTCCGGCGAATTCACCTGCGATGATGCGCTGGATGGCTTCGTCAAAGGATTCGCCGACCGCTTCATTGAGATAAACGACTCCGTTTCCGAAGCGTTCCTGAATTTTCAGGGAATCGACATAAGGGAACTCGATTTGCAGGGTTTTTTTCCCTTCCCGCACCCCGGGCAGGGATCGGAGAGCCGCCATGCCTGCGGAAATACCGCTGGCGAAAATGAAGGTGTTTTCCGCCGTGCCACCGTTCAATTTGGCAATGGCACGGGAGAGAAGATGGGATTTGGAACCGGTGCGCAGTTTTCCATCGAGGTAATCCTGTGCTTCACGGGAGGAAATTCCTTCTCCTGAAAACCTCCAATACAGGTTGGCGAACACCTTGGCCTTTTCCGGGAAAACCACGGCTTGGAATCCGAAGTATGAGGTGAGGCGGACAGCGGTTTCCGACTGGCGCTCGATCCAACGCTGTGCGCGTTGGGCGGAGGTTTTCGTAGGCAGGATGATCACGTCCTCACCTTCCATCGCGAGCTCCTTGCGGGCGTTGTCGAACAAACGCTCAACTGTCGGGTGTTTAAAAAAACGGGGGTAACCCGTGCGCATGCGGCGCAGGACTTTTTGCCTGCCTTCTTCATAGCCGATCACCGACTCCCAGGTGGGGAGGCAAACGGAACAAGCATGAGTCGAATCCGGCAAGGGAATACCGAGATCCTGCTCTTGCCAGGCCGGGTTGAGTAAGAGATCGCGCACGGGCGCTACATGGCTTCTTGGGCGGCTATGAGCAAGCCTGATTTCGAATTTCACGCTGCGTCACGCATGAAACATGCTTTGTCCTTGCCTCAAAAGCATCTGCGGTGAGAATCCGCTTCCCAGCTAATGCTGATTTCGAAAAAAGCACATGGACGAATCGCAATTCCAAGAAACCATCCGGAAAATCGGTGAGATCATTTCGACTCATCAGAGTTTCCTGCTGATGAGTCATGTTAGACCGGATGGAGACGCGATCGGTTCGGAGTTGGCGCTCGGGTTTTCGCTCATGGCTCTGGGAAAAAAAGTCCACATGATCAACGAGGACGGAGTGCCAGAGAGTCTGGAGTTTTTGAAAGGTTCAGAGAAAGTCACCCAACCACCAAAAGAGCCTCTCGAGGTCGAAGTGGCGATCGCACTGGACACCGCTGCAAAACCCCGTTTGGGAGAAGCATCGCTACACGCGGCATCGAGAGCCAAGCTCTGGCTCAACATCGATCACCACATTTCCAATCCGGGTTATGGAGATATCAATTTGATCGATGCGAGAAAGCCTGCGACTGGCCAGATTGTTTATGAAATCATCAAGGCTCTCGATTATCCGATGCCTGAGGAAACGCGCGATGCGATCTACGTCGCGGTTTCGACCGATACCGGATCGTTCCAATACGGCTCCACCACAGCCGAGACGTATGAGTTGGGTGCGGATCTGATCCGGCGTGGTCTGGATGTCGGCAAAATCAACGCCGATACCTATGACAACCATCCTTACCGGAGGTTGGAGCTGATGCGGGCTTTGTTAAACACTCTGGAAATTTCCGAAGACGGTCGACTGGCCCACTGGGAGCTGTTGGATCACATTCGCGCTGGTCTTGCGCTTCAACCGGACGACAGCGAGGGCCTGATCGACTTGATACGTGCGATCAAAGGCGTGCGGGTCGCGGTATTTTTTGAGGAACTTCAAAACGGCCAGGTCCGTGTCTCGATGCGTTCCAAAGACAAAGGGGTTAACGTCTGTGACGTTGCACTGCAGTTTGGCGGCGGCGGACATGCCATGGCAGCGGGCATCCGGATGTCCGGTCCCTTGAGTGAGGCGAAAACCAAAGTTCTCGGTACGCTCGCAAAGGCGCTCGAAACCATTTCATAGATACGATGAGAAAAAAAGAAGAAGTATACACCGGCCCCAGCGGCGTGTTGTTGATTGATAAAGCTCCGGACATGACATCTCACGATGTTGTTGCGATTGCGAGACGTGCGCTGAATACCAAAAAAATAGGTCACTGCGGCACGCTGGATCCGATGGCTACCGGCTTGCTGATGTTGGTGATCGGCAAGGCGACCAAGATCCAGGATTTGCTGATGAGCGAGGACAAGGTCTATGAAGGAACGCTCACTCTGGGACAACGCACCAGCACGCAGGACAGAGAAGGGGAGGTCATCGAGACCCGTGATGTGGGCGATTTTTCCGAAAGCGATGTTCGTGTGGCTTTCGATGGGTTTTTCGGAGAGTTTGAGCAGATACCGCCGATGGTTTCCGCGATCAAAATGGATGGGGTTCCGCTTTATAAACTCGCTCGAAAGGGAGTCGAGGTGGAGAGAAAACCCCGCCCGGTGCATGTGACCGGATACGAAATCAAACGTCTGGAGTTGCCAGAGGTGGATTTTACGGTTCACTGTTCCAAAGGGTTTTATGTTCGCACTTACGCCAATGACATTGGAGAGAAACTGGGTTGTGGCGCTCACCTCAGTGCCTTGCGCAGGACCAAATCTGGAAAATTTGATCTCGAACGTTCGGTCACGGTCGCTCAACTCAAGGAGGCGGATCCGGAAGTGCTGCTCAAAGCAATGATTTCAATGGCAGAGATATCCCTGATGCGCGGGGCCTGAGACACCCAATATGATAATCTATCTCGATGACCTTGAGGATTTGGTTTTGGTGCCGGATAAATTACATCTGGCTCTCGGGGTTTTTGACGGTCTTCACAAAGGTCACCAGGCGGTGATCCAGCAGGCCGTGCGTTCGGCACAAACGACGGGCGGACTTTCATTTGTTGTCACCTTTTTCCCTCATCCTGCCGAACTTTTGGCTCCGGATCAGGCACCAAGTCCGCTGATCGCCACAGTGAATGAAAAAGTCCTTATGTTGGATGCCATGGGAGTCGATGGGGTTTTGGTCATCGAGTTTGATGAAGCGTTTGCGAGCATTCCAGCCGATCAATTTATCAGAAGTCTCTGTCAGAAAGCCGACGTCGGATCGATCTCAGTCGGAGAGGACTGGAGATTTGGATACAGGCGTGAGGGCTGCACGCAAATGCTCAGATCTCTTGCAGAAGAACTCGGATTCGCTGCCAAAGCACTACCTCAACTCAATTGGGATGGTATCCGTATCAGCAGCACCCGAATCCGCCAAGCGATCCATGTCGGCGACTTCGACTCGGTGAAAGCCATGCTGGGACGCGACTACGACTTCACTGGAATCGTGGTGGAAGGCCAGAAATTGGGTAGAACCCTCGGATTTCCCACTGCCAATCTCCGTTTGCCTGAAATCCAATTACCGCGCGACGGGGTATGGGTGGTTGAAATCGATGGATTATACCGTGGAGTGGCCAATTTGGGCTGTCGTCCGACAGTCGATGGATCCGAAAAACGTCTTTTGGAAGTGCATATCTTGGACTTTGACCAAGATATCTATGGCATAACGCTGAGAGTTCGTTTCCTGCATTTCCTGAGAGATATCCGGAAATTTGATTCTCTGGATGCCCTGAAAGCACAGATTTTCAAGGATGTTCAGGCAGTTAAACATATCGCTTGACGAATACTGTTTATTTGAACAGTATTTTTATATGAACTCACGTGAATATAGAAGGCTGCGCTGGAAACTGCTGAGATTGGAAATGCGGCGAAAGATTTCGATGAAACTCCGCCGTTGGAGGAGTAATAGACAACGCCGATTGATTCAACTGGAATTCCGGATGTGAGGCATACCAGATGATCAAGAAAAATTGAGGATTTGCGGATTTTGCGCTTACGCTTTTGAGATCGGTTGTCTATATGTCTCCGGAAACCAACCCATGGCATCTCGAAACAGGAAAATCATCAGAATAGGAGGGCTCGCGCTTGGTGCCTGTTTGGGGTTCTCCCAAATGATTTTTGCAGAGCCAGAAAACGCCAAAATCTCGATCGTCGAGCGCGAGTTGCAAAAGCGCAGAGCTGCCGTGGAGGAAGGTCAGACCTTGTTGTTAAAAGGTGATGAGGCTTACCAAGCCGGAAACTTCAAAGATGCTGTGGACGCCTACGCCGGTGCGAACGCTTCATTCCAGCAAAACCCCACAACCCTTGAACTCAAAGAATCGGCCTTGCAGCGTTACGCGCAGGCATCGGTTGAGTTGTCCAAACAACTGACAAACAAAGGGCAGGTCAAAGAAGCCCGGGAGGTGTTGAAAACGGTTCTCTCGGAGAATCTGGCTCCGAACGATCCACAGGTTTTATTAGCCTTGGAAAAACTGGATGATCCGATCCAAACCAATCCCGCCCTTACTGGCGAGCATGCAGAGAACGTCGATCAAGTCCGACGCTTGCTTTACCTGGCACAGGGTGCATACGATCTTGCGAAGTTTGATGAATCCATACGTCATTATACCGAAATCCTGAGGATTGATCCTTACAATCAGGCTGCCCGAAGAGGGATGGAACGGGTTAATAGTGAAAAGACGAAGTATTACGGTCAATCTTACGACCATAGCCGCGCGGAAATTCTGATGGAGGTGGATCGCGGATGGGAACTGGAAGTCAAACCGAACACCGCTGTTCCTGAATTCGCGCCTGATTTGAATACGCTTCCGCAAAACCAGATGATTACGCTGAAAAACAAAATCAGCCGTATCATTATTCCACAATTCATCTTGGATGAGGGAAATCTTACTGAAGCGATTGAGTTGCTCAGGATCCGTGCTGCCGAAAATGACAACCTAGAGTTGGTACCGGCAATGAAAGGAATCAACATTACCACCAATCTCGGCAATCCAGACGATGTGGCAGCCAAGCGGATTCTGGATTATCGTTTCAGCATCAGGGTTTCCAACGTTTCCGTTGAAACGCTTCTCAAATACATCACAGAAGCCACAGGCACGGGTTTCCGTTATGATGACTTTGCAGTGACCATCGGCTCGAAGGGTGCATCGGGAAATACCATGATCTCTCGCACTTACCGCGTGCCGCCGGATTTCCTCAGCAACCTTACGGTAGGTGGCCAACCCGGGAATACGGAGCAGCAAGACGTTTTCAACTCCGCTCCCGGCCTCGGCGAAAAATTGGCAAAACGCATGGGTGCACAAGAAGCCCTCATGCAGCAAGGCGTATCCTTTCCGAGTGGAGCCTCCGCAAGTCTCAATCCTTCCACCAATACGCTTCTCGTAATCAATACCATGAGCAACCATGACGTCATCGAGCAGATCATCAATGCTGTGGTTGAGTCAGAGCCTGTCATTGTCACGATCAAAACAAAGATGGTGAAGGTGGAGAAAAATGTTCTCGAAGAACTGGGATTTGATTGGATGTTGAACGAGTTTAATCTTAATGGGGATAACACCTTCCTTTCCGGTGGAACTCAGGTCAATGGTGCTCAAATCAATGATTTCCCGTCATTCAATGGAAATAATGCGGCAGAAAATCCGATCACGGCAGGAAACCGTACAGGTGACTTTTCTTTCCCGGCCGACAAACTTGACTCACTCATCGCCGCCGGAATCAGTCGGAGTGCCCAGCAGAACAGACGCGCCCCCGGGGTGGTCGGCGTTAGTGGTGTCGTCAACAGCACCACCATTCAAATGTTGATGCGCGGAATGGAACGGAACAAAGGGTTCGACATCATGGCGACACCGGCCATCAGCACACGGAACGGACAGGCTGCCTCAGTATCCATGGTCAGAGAGTTCATCTATCCTGTTGCTTATGATCCAGCGGAAATTCCACAATCGGTTAGTGCAGCAGGAGGAGGAGTTTTTCTTCCATCTTTCCCCTCGGAATACGAAACGAAAGATCTTGGGGTCTTCCTCGAAGTTCTGCCAACTGTGGATGAAAAGCGACAATATGTAGATGTTGCCCTGAAACCTATGATCTCAGATTTGGAGGGCTTTGTGAATTACGGTAGTCCGATCAATTATATTGAAAATGGACAGTCCATAGAGCTGAACGAAAACCCTATTTTAATGCCGGTTTTCAACGTCAAGGAGGTGAATACCAATGTGGTGATTCAAGACGGTTCCACCATCGTGATTGGTGGGCTACTCAAGGACTCCGTAACAACTATCAACGATAAGACTCCGATCCTTGGTGATATGCCATTGGTCGGACGTTTGTTCCAATCGAACGCGATCAAAAGAAATTCGATCGCGATTCTGTTCTTCGTTACGGTTGAACTGGTCGATCCCACCGGCAAGCCTTACCGCACCCGTTGATTCCGATTTTTTATGCCTGATTCCAAAAGCGACCCTGAGAGCTATTCGATAGACGACATGCTCGATCGTCTGAAAAACAGAGATCCTCAAGAGGGTGAGGCAAAGCTCGTGACTCGAGCTGATGGAACTCAAGCTCTCAAAGTTCGCAAAAGAAAACGGCGAACCGACCAATCCAGAGACCGTCTGAACGCACAAATCCACAGGAGACAACTGATTCAGATTGCTGCGTTTCTTGTTTTCGTCGTGATGTTGCTTCTCGTAATAGGTGGTTTCTTTTTATATGCCAACAGTACAGGCTATCGTGAGAATTTAATCTCCAAAATTGAACAAATTTCCGGCAGTAAAGTAAAGTTACAGCAATTCCGGATCAATCCGGTAAGTGCCAATGCATCATCAATAGAAATGGATTGGCCGAAGAGTCATGTGCTGCACCGCTTGGAGGTTTCCGGATTGAAGGCAAAAATCGCCCCTGTCAATTTCTTGGGCAAGGTTTTTCAAGGTGCTGAAATCAAGGGCTCGAGAGCGAATCTTTACCTCTCCGGAGCGTCAACCACTGCGGATAAAAATGAAGAAGTAAAACCAGAGGTTGACCCATCCGTCGCTTTCAATCGGTATTTTATTCCTGATCTGAACGTTTACTTCTCCAAAGAACCGAATCAGGACAGGGTTCTGGAAAAAACTGAAATTTCTTATTTTCACCCTCCATCCAGAACTCATGGCGAAATACGTTTGAGCCAGGGGATGTTGAAGATGAAAGGATGGCCCACACTCTCGCTTGATCGCTCGTATGTTCGGGTTCGAAAAGGAGAGCTAGATATTCAGACATTTAGACTGTGCTGGCCTCAAGTTCAATCGAGCGAGAAATCCGATAAGGGATTCATCGATTTCACAGGTAAAATCCGTCCCGGTAATTCCGATGAAACCCATATCCTCTCAGCGCAATTGGATGATTTCCAAATCGCTTACCTTTTGGGTGAAGATTTGGGTCGTTTTTTTCGCGGTGCTGTTACCAATCGAATCGGCAAAGACGAATCGAATCAGCTGAAGATCAAAATCAATTCAGATCATCAACTTGACCTGAATTTACACCTCACGCAAGCCACTGGATCGAGAATTCAGCTCCATCAACTCAAGTTTCTTGGGCATCTGTCTGTGAGTTTGGAAGATCTTTGGTATGAAACGCCTATTTTCGATAATGATGTCGAGGTAGTGATGAAACGAAATGGTGATAGAGTGGAGATCCGGAGTTTCCGTTTTGTGCAGCGCGGCAGGATGGTCATCAAAGGCGCGATGACAGCTGAAGGTGAAGCTGGCAAGATTTCCGGAAATTTGAAGGTTGGGATTCCTGCAAGTATCATCGAGGCATCTGACAACCGTCGCTTGGACATTCTTTTCAGCCCGGAGAAAGATGGTTATCGATGGTTGGATCTGGAGTTAAAAGGAACCGGTGCGACACCAATCGATAATTTCAAGGATTTGTATCAGGCGATTGATCTCACCAAAGCGATACCGCAAACAGCCGAAACTACCGAAGCCGAGTCGGAAAGACCCAAACAACCTGAAATTGATACCTTCGAGAATCTCCTTGACGAAGGCAATGACTGATCTGTTAGAAATTCAGAATCAGCGGAGAGGATCAGGTCAATACTGTTAATCGAGGAAAGAAATTGTTTCTTCTCATTATTCCGCTTTGGCGATTTGCAAGCCTAACAGGCAAACATCATCGTCGAAGTGATGGGAGTCCGAGAAATCGAGCACGGATTCGATGATGTTCTCCAGCCATTCGTCCACATCAGATTCCCGGATTTGAGAGGCAATTTTAAGAAGGCGTTGATCCATGAAGGGTTCACCTTCCTGATTTTCTGCTTCAAGCACACCATCGGTAAAAAGCAGCATCCGTCGCACTTCCGAGAGATCGAGTGTGTTCATGGGATAATTGACGCTCGCCATCAAGCCCAGCGCCGGTCCTTTCTGACCGCGCTGGTTGCAGAGTTGTTGACTGTTGTGATTTCCGACCACAATCGGTCCCGGATGCCCGGCACAGGCATAGGTCATCGACAGTTCATTGAGATCGATGATTCCGTAAAATGCGGTTGCGAACATGGTGACGTTGGCGCGTTTCAGGATCGATGCCAGGCCGTTGTTTAGTTTTTCGAGGAATTGTGACGCATCGTGTTTGGCGTTGGCCTGTGTCGCTAACAACCCCCTGAGCATGGCAACAACCAGAGCAGCCCGCACGCCGTGACCCATCACATCACAGATGAAAATTCCGTAGCGGTTGTTACTGAGTTTGATGATCTCATAAAAATCTCCGGCCAATCCCGAGATCGGCAGGTAGCGGGAGCTGAAGGAGATCTGATTTCCATTTTGGGATATCGCAGGAGGGTAACCCGAGGTTGCAAGTGCTTGTTGGATCTCGTGGGCTAGTTTTACTTCCTCCTCGTAAGCGATATTTTTCTGCTGCAATTCGTTGGCGAGTTCCGTGGCTTGGCGCTGGGCGAGCACGAGAGAAGTCACATCACTGGAGACTCCGAAAGTGCCCTTGATCGCTCCGCTTTTATCGCGCCATGGAAATTTTGAGGTCACCACAAAGGTTTCAGAACCTTCCCGCCAGGTCTCGCATTCCAGTTGTCCTGTCATCGGGATCCCTGTTTCCATGATGCGTTTTTCATCAGCCTCGGCTTTTTCCCAGTGAGTATTGGAAAAGAGATCGCGATCATGTTTCCCGATCAGGCTAAGTCCGGAATCAAATCCGTGGTATTCCGACATGCCACGGTTCACCATGACGAATTTGGATTCGATGTCCTTGAAATAGATCTGTAACGGTACGTGGTCGATCAGGGTGCGGAGCAGGTGACGTTCTTCTTCGATCTGCGCTTCGGCTTTTTTTCGCAGGCTGATATCGATCATCGATCCGGCGATGCGCTGCGCTTCTCCGGCGCGATTTCTGACAACTGTTCCCCGGATCCGAAGCCATCTCCAATCATTCGCACCTGTCTGGATTCTGGCATCGATCGCCAAGGTTTCAGGTCCACTGGTCTCCAACGCCCGTTGGATTGCTCCGATGAAAGCAGATCGATCCGAATGATGGACATGGAGGTAGGGCGTTAGGAACAGATTCGGTGCGCTGGATTCCGTGCATTCGAGGAATTCGATGATGCGGCGGGAGTAGTAGATTTTTTTCTCACCGACCATCCAGTCCCAGATTCCCTCGTTGGAGGCTCTCAGAGCCAGTTCCAATCTGTCGTTGCTCTGGGTTTCTTCGTTGAATGACTCTGACATGGGGTGAAAGCTGAAAATCTATATAGTCTGATGCCTTGGGGACTTTCAACCTATAAACCGCAGCGCGGATGGCTTGTATGAACAAATCGTCAGTCGCTCATGAAATTTGGTAAGATCTGGGGTTGATTTTGGGATGAGAGCGTTTAGAACGACCCCGATGAAACGCCTCGCCTTACTTGTTCTCCTTCTTGGTTTCGGTCTCGGTGCCTGTGAAAAACATGATTTTGAAGAAACGCGTCGCTTGCATGAGCATCACGATAAGCATTAAAGCTCGGGTTTAAGCTTATCTTCCCGCAAAAACTCCATTTTACTCAGACACGGGGCTTGCCAAAAAGTCAGTGCTGATTCAGAGACGCCGCGTCCAGGCAAGCTATGAACCAAGATATCGCACTAACTCTGATTGTTATCTTGATTACCCTCGTCGCGTTCATGCGCGAGTGGGCAGCTCCGGATGTATTATCCCTTAGCATTCTTTGCTTGGTAGTGGCACTTGGTTTGGTGGACATGGGGAGTATGGCCAAGGTTTTCAGCAATGAAGCACCTCTGACGATTGCGGCTTTGTTTGTGATTGGAGGTGCTTTGGAGAAATCCGGAGCGGTCAACCAGATCGGTCGTCTTCTGGAGCGCCGAGTCAATGGTGGTGTCAGAACTTCCATTTTGGCATTCAGCATGGTTGCGGCCTTTTTCAGCGCATGGATGAACAATACCGCCATCGTAGCGATCCTGATGCCTGTGGTTTTGGGTTTTGCCCGTTCGAAAAACATCGCTGCATCCAAACTTCTCATACCTTTATCCTACTCATCCATCATCGGTGGCTGCTGCACCCTGATCGGAACGTCCACCAATTTGCTGGTCAACGGCACCCTCAGAGACATGGGACTGGCTCCAATGACGATGTTTGAACTGGCCCCTGTCGGAATTCCTCTTGCGATCGCGGGTATTGCCTACATGGTGATCTTTGGTCCGAAGCTGTTGCCAAATCGATCTTCGATCACCGGCAGTTTGGAAATCGATTTTCGGGTCGTTCCTCTGCATCATTTGCTGATTTCGGGTGATTCCGAATTGATCGGAAAAAAACTTCTCAATACTCCCTTGGGAAGTCGAGAAGCCGGAATTCACGTTTTGGAAATTCGTCGTCGCGGCACGCGTTTGATGATTCCTCTGAAAGATGTCACGGTGGAAAAAAACGATCGTTTCCTCGTCGCGCTGCATCGTCGCAAAGGTGGAGCCGCAAAAGCGGAGGAATTGTTCAGCAGCATCGGAGCTCAAGAGCTTTCCACTGTTGACGGTATTGTATCTGAGCTTGTCGTACCAAATGAATCCTCGCTGGTTGGGAAAACCCTTGCAGCTTCGGATTTCCGCCAACGCTACAACTGCGTCGTGCTCGCGGTGCACCGCAATGGCCTGAATATCACCAGCAGCATGGCTGAAATTCCTCTGGATCGCGGTGATACCTTGTTGGTCATTACGGCGGTCAACAACCTGATCAGCCTCAAGCAAACCCGCGATTTCGTTCTGACTGACAACCCGGAAGCGAAACAGGAAAACGAGGCCGATGCGGGAGAATGCCAGAAATCGATCAACATTTCATGGGCGGTGCTGATCGCTGTGATTCTCACAGTATCGATCACCGATATGATGAGTCGGATGAATATGGGAGTGGTTTCTATTCCCATTCACTTCGCTTCTGTGGTCGGTGCACTTAGCTTGTTGTGGTTGCGTATCCTGACTCCGCGCGAGGCATACGCGAGCATTGATTGGCAAGTTTTGATCATGCTCTATGGATTGCTCGGTTTAGGTATGGCGATGCAGGGAACTGGAACAGCGGAATGGTTGGCCAAGGGCTTGGTCGATCTCACCCGCCATCACGTCTCCCCTGAAATTTTACCTTACGTCATGTTGTGGCTGGTGTTCATTTTCACTTCCCTGCTAACTGAAGTCCTCTCCAACAACGCCACGGCCGTGATGCTTGTGCCGATTGTGGTCGGATTGGCTCAGGAACTCGGGGTTGATTTCCGGCCGTTCATCATCGTAATCACCATCGCGGCTTCCTGTGCCTTTGCCTTACCCATGGGCTATCAAACCCACATGATGGTTTACGGTCCCGGTGGATACAAGTTCAGTGATTACCTGCGGATCGGCATTCCTCTCAACATCATTGTCTGGGTGATCACCTGTCTACTGGTGCCATTGATTTGGTCCTTCTAAAACGGAAATTTTTTCTTCGCTCAGGGAGTAAACTCGATCTTACTTGCACGAGATGGATTTCGATTTTCCTGAAAGCTTTTTGCTGCTTCCTCTGCTTGCCTTGATCGGTTGGTTTTGGCCGAAGCTTGGGCTCTTTAGACCTCTGAGAGTGATCATCATTCTTTTTGTGGTCGCTTTGCTCTCGGCACCGAAAATCGTGAAACAGCAAAACGCTCTGGAGTTGATCGTCTTGTTGGACAGATCCGAATCCACGGAGGATCTCATCGACAAAGGATTGCCGGAATGGACACGTTTGTTAGAGAGTTCGAAACCGAGTCGCAAGGACAGGCTGAGATTTGTCAATTACGCTTCGGAAGTGGCTGAGGCGGGGATTGATGGATCTTCTTTCACGGGTTCCCGCAAGCTGACGCGGACTGGTCTTGCTTTGTCCAATTTGATGACTCAGGTGGACGAGAGCATGCCAACCCGTGTGCTGTTGTTTACGGATGGTTATGCGACAGAACCATTGACTGAAGCCGCAGAGCAGATGATGAAAAGGGGAGTCCCTCTGGATTATCGATTGATTCGTGAAGAAAATGAACAGGATGCGCGTTTGGCCCGACTCCAGTTTCCCGAGCGTGTGCAGGTTGGAGAGCCCTTTTTGATCTCCGTGCTGATTCGTGCGAGCGAGGACAAGGAAATCCCACTCATTATCAAACGTAACGGCCAAATTCTCGTTGAAACGAAAGTGGCTGTGAAAGAAGGAAACGGCGCGATCGAGTTCACGGATCGGTTGGGTCAGGTTGGTGCCTTTGAATACGAAGCCGAGATCCGACCTGAGAAGGATGCGCATGTGGGTAACAACCGCATGAAACGCTGGATGGAAATTACCGGAGGTCCGAGGTTGTTGCTGGTCAGCAAGTATGAGGATGATCCTGTGGCAAAAGCCATGGCAGACATGGATTTCGATGTTCAGGTCGTCAGTGATTTCTCACTTCTCAAGCCCGGATTGTTGGGAGGAACAAAAGCAGTCGTTTTCAATAATGTTCCAGCGCATGAGATTCCCAACGATTTCATCAAAGCTCTGGACTTCTTCGTAAGAGAACAAGGTGGTGGTTTCATGATGGCAGGGGGTAAACGCTCCTTTGGTGCGGGTGGGTATTTCCAGTCGGCGATTGATGAACTGCTCCCTGTTTCCATGGAGCTGAAATCCGAGCATCGTAAACTGTCGGTTGCTCTGGCGATTGTGATGGATCGATCCGGATCGATGGCTGTCAACGTGGCGGGAGGAAAAACCAAAATGGATCTGGCTAACTCCGGGGCGATTGCTGCTGTTAATCTGTTAGGAGGGATGGACCAGGTCACGGTGTTCGCGGTGGACAGTCAGCCTACCAAGGTTGTTCCGCTCACCGCAGTTGGCGGGAAGCAGGCGCAGATCAACCAGCGTGTTTCACGCATTGCATCAAGCGGGGGTGGAATCTTTGTTTTCACCGGACTCAAGGCAGGCTGGGAAGAACTGCGCAAATCGAAGTCGGGCACACGTCACCTCATTTTGTTCACCGATGCTCAGGACACGGAAGAACCGGGTGATTATAAAAAATTACTGGAGGAAATGACCAAAGAAGGCGCCACGGTTTCGGTCATCGGCCTCGGGAACAACAAGGACATTGACGCTGCCCTGTGCGAGGACATCGCCAAGTTGGGTAATGGCAGGATTTTTTTCTCGGATCAGCCGATGGATATCCCGCAGATTTTCGCGCAGGAAACCGTCACGATTGCCAGATCCGCGTTTCTCGAAGAACCCGTCGGTGTCCTGGCTTCAGGGCGGTGGAGTGAAATCTCCCCGAAACCCATCGAATGGCTACCGAGAGTGGGAGGATACAATTTGTCCTATGCACGTGAGGACAGCACGGTCTCGCTCGTATCGAAGGATGAATACGTCGCACCTCTCGTTGCACATGCGCGCCGCGGCCTGGGTCGGACCATGGCGGTTTCCTTTCCGCTCGGTGGCGACTATTCCGCGGATGTCAGAAATTGGAGCGGATACGGCGATTTTGTCCAAACCACAGGACGTTTTCTGATGGGACAACAACTGCCTCCGGGCATTGCTCTCAAGCATCGGGTCATGGGAACCCGCTTGGAACTCAGCCTTCTCTATGATTCTGAGACTTGGGGCGAGCGCCTCAGCCAGGATCCGCCTGTGGTAAAACTTCAGGACGAGGCTGGGGGAGCCATCTACGAAGTACCGTGGCGCAGGATTGCGCCTGGTCACTTTGCGCTCAGCCGGGATCTGGAGGAGGGAAGTATTGTGAAGGGAGCCATCCGAGTAGGTGAACATGCTCTGGCATTCGGCCCCATCAGCGTGGGTTCCAGTATCGAATGGGCTTTTGAAACCGAGCGACTAGAGGAACTTCGTCAGGTTTCCCACCTTACCAAGGGTCGCCGCTTGCTCAAACTGGAAGACGCATGGCTCAGGCCGCCCTACTTGGCTGCCCACTCGCTGAACTTGCCTCTCGGAATCTCCTTGCTGTTGCTTATCGTCCTGGAGGCTCTCATCACCCGAACTGGATGGAAACTCCCTGAATTTGTCCGTTTCAAGAGTGAAAAAGTCAAAACCGCGAAACCCAAGAAAAACCGGACTCCGAAAGCTCCCAAAACCGTGGTCGAAAAAGCTCCAGCAGAAGCTCCCGATGCCGTTGTACCAGATGAATCCGAGCGGCGTTCCCGTTTCCAAAAAGCCAAGGACAGAAAATAGTTTTACGGAAAACTTAATTTCCCTGCGATAGGCACTTGCAAACTTCCTTTCTGCCCATTAATCCCTCCGCCGTCATGTCTAAAACCGGAGCGATTGATTTTCCTACCAGCGGATACGAAGCAGTGATTTTTGATTGCGATGGAACTTTGGTTGACTCCATGCCGGCACATTTTGATGCCTGGTGTGAGGCTCTGGCGTTCTATGGTGCAGGCGGAATTTTCAAAGAAGATGTTTTCTACGCCATGGGCGGAAGACCGACCCGTGATATCGTTGTGGATATTAACGAGGAATACGATCTCAAGCTAGATCCTGAAGCCGTGGCTCTCGCCAAACGCGATGCTTATCTGAAAAAACTCCACACGGTGGAATTTATTGATGAAGTGGCAGACTTCGCCCGTTCTCTAAGAGGTAAAATTCCGATGGCCGTTGCTTCGGGCGGCTCGCGCTATGTCGTGGAAAAAACCCTGCGTCTGCTCGATTGCTCTGATTGGTTCGATGAAGTCGTTACTGCCGATGATGTTGTCAATGGTAAGCCCGCACCGGATATATTCCTCAAAGCGGCTGAACTTTTGGGCGTTGCTCCGGAAAAATGTTTGGTTATCGAGGACGCTGCACCGGGTGTCATCGCTGCACAAGCAGCAGGCATGCAAGTCGTTACCGTACCGATGCCAATGTTGATGAAGATTTAAGCTGAGAAGGGGTTGTTAAACCCCTTCTCCAAAAGTGCTACTGCGGGACATCAATCCAACATCCTTTTTCATGGGACAGTAGAGATAGTTCGGCGAGTTGAACCCCTTTGGCACCTTCACGAAGAGTCCATTTGAACGGGGTGTCAATGACGACATGCTTGATGAACATTTCCCACTGGATTTTGAATGCGTTGTCGAAATTGAGCTGATCGGGAACTTCAGTCCAGTTGTCGTAGAAATTGATGGGGGAGTCGATGTCCGGATTCCAGATCGGTCGTGGGGTGACGGACTGGTGTTGTGCCCAGCATTTGCGGAGTCCGACAATCGCGGAGCCTTCAGTGCCATCGACCTGCATGGTGAATAGGTCATCGCGGCGAACGCGCACATTCCATGAGGAGTTGAATTGGCAGGTGATACCGCTATCGGTCTCAAAGATGGCGTAAGCGGAGTCGTCTGTGGTACAGTTGAAGGGTTTTCCTGCTTCATCGAAACGCTGTGGAATATGTGTGGCAGCTTTGCAGAAGACACGGGTGATGTTTCCGAAAAGATTGTCGATCACATATCTCCAGTGGCAGTGCATGTCGACGATCATGCCGCCGCCGTCTTCGGCTCGGTAGTTCCAGGAAGGACGTTGGATAGGTTGTCCTTCGTGCTCGCCAGTGAAAACCCAGTAACCGAATTCGCCACGTACGGAGAGGATATTTCCGAAGAATCCCTGTTCTTTGAGAAGTTGGTATTTGCGAATACCAGGCAGCCAGAGTTTGTCCTGGACCGTGCCGTTTTTAACTCCAGCTTTTTCGGCGATCTCGGCGATGCGGATGGCTTCGGAATAGACGCTTGCGGTGGGTTTCTCGCAATAGACGTGTTTGCCTGCTGCGATGGCCCGCTCGAGAAACGGAATACGGTGCGGGGTGCCGGAAGCATCGAAAAAGATTTCGTTGTAAGGGTCTGCAAGGGCAGCGTCGAGATCCGTGGAGAAACGCTCGACTCCGTGTTTTTTTGCGAGCTCTGAGAGTTTGTTTTGATTGCGACCTGTCAGGATGGGATCGGGAATCACCCGTGTTCCATCAGGGAGCTGAACGCCACCTTGATCGCGGATAGCGAGGATGGAGCGGATGAGGTGTTGGTTGGTGCCCATGCGTCCGGTGACGCCGTTAAGGATAATGCCGATTTTTTTCATAAAGTTCAAAATTCAATTTTAAAGGAAGACGATGAATGGTTAGGGAGCCATCGCCGAGGGCTCCGCATGAAATGAGGAGATGGGTTAGAGGTCTTTTGTTGAGTTCAGGATTTTATTGAGGAAATCGTGTTGATTCATGGCCCAGTATTTCCGTGAAAAAATTTCGATTTCGGTAAGTCCTTCAAAAGAGGTATTGCGGATCATCTTGAGAATCCGCGGGGTCGCATTGACACCTTCACCCGGAAGACCGCGATCCAATAAAGGATGTTCGAAGTCGGGTTTGAACTCACAAATGTGAAAGGCGAAAAGATGGCCATGTTTGGCGCAGGTTTGGATCTCTTGTTCCAAGTTGGTTTCCCACCAGACATGGAAAGTATCCACCGCGATACCGACCAGAGGATGGTTGATGCGCTGAGCGAGTATGTTGGCATCCTTGAGGGAGGCGACTGCGGATCGGTCTCCGGCATACATGGGATGCAAGGGCTCGATGGCGAGTTTGATTCCAGTGGCTTCGGCAATGGGAAGCAGGGCGCGGATTCCATCTTCGATTTGATCAAGATTTTCATCGGGTGACTGACCGAGGGTTGCGCCACAGACCAAGACGATCATTGGCAGCCCTAGGATTTCCGCTTCTTTCATGGCTTCGATATTTTTAGATATCGCAAGTTCACGGTCGGGTATGGTTTTACCGGTAAAAAAACCACCCCTTACGATCGAGACTGGAACAAGTCCGCTGTCATCCAGCAACCGTCGCACCGATTTCAGGTCTTCATTCGCGATGGTTTCTCTCCATATGGAAATTCCACCAATCCCGGCGCGAGCGTAGTTTTCAATGCACTCTCGGATATTCCAAGGTTGGTTTGTGAACGTATGAATGGCGAGTTGATCGGGCGACATGGGGAAATCAGGTGGATTCTCCGACGATCAGTTCGCCGGGGACTTTGAGAACATTAGACGTGGTGATAAAATCAAAGATTTGTAGTTCCAGACGTGTGGCTGCTAACTCCGCAAGTTTGGCAATTGGGAGACTCACGGTGGTCAGCAAGGGGCGTGAGAGTTGCCTGACAGGAGAGTCGTCGAATCCGGTTACCGAAATTTGCTTTGGAACAGATATTCCCAATCGGTCCAATTCGCTCAAGATGACCGTACCGATGATATCGTTGACACAGATCAGGGCGTTGTAGGGTTTGCTGAGAGATTTTACCTTCGCGGTATTGATCGAATGGATGTTTGGGAAAACGAAAAGGTCTTTCTCTGGGTGAAACGGCACCTGGTGATTTTTGCAGGAATTGATTAGACCGTTGAATCGTTTTTCATGAATCTGGCCGAGATTATCGAGAGAGAGGAAAGCAGGTTTGAGTTTCGGATTTTTGGAGAGCAAATGCGTGATGATACGCTCCATTCCGAGGGCGTTTTCCGTTGCAACGCAGGGGAGTTCGGGAATGTCACGGTTGAGCACGATGAAGGGGGTGCCGTATTTCTTGAGCTCCTTGAGATTGGCTGCAGTTGGCGGATGGAAGGCGAAGATAAAACCATTGATGTCACCGCCTTTTTTATGAGGGAAAAGTTTGAAATCGTGCGAGTTGCTATCACAGAGGAGGTTGATCTCACATTTTTTGAAGCCGGATTTGATTCCGGAAATCAGTGACGTAAGATCGAAGAACAGAGCACGCTCCGGCTCGATCAAACGCGGGAGAATCAGTTTGATATTGAGAATAGCCCGACTGTGCGGACGGCGGATATTGCGTTTGATGTAGCCCATTTTTTCCGCCGTTTTGCATATCTTTGCGGTGAGCTCTGGAGTGATCAGGCGGGACTGGTTCAACGCACGCGAGACGGTCGCGGTTGAGATTTGCAAGGCTTCGGCAATATCCGTGATGGTTGTCATGAGATGTAGCTTAGACGGGTTGCGCAATCCTTGAGAATCTCAAATTCCCATTCAGGACGCTTTGCGGAGCTGGGATGCGTCAGGGGGGAAGGGCAGCGACCGATAAGGTTTTGGAAAACAGCGCAGGAATGCTTGTAGGCTGGAACGGGCGCGCGGAAGGCGATGTTTCCGAGATACTGGATGTTGTCTGTCAAAAGATGATAGCGTTCATCTCCTTCGAGCCAGTATTGATCTCTCAAAGCGAACAACTCGGGACAAAATGCCGCGAGACCCAGAAGGTAATCCGATCCGTATTCGGTCATGTCGATTGCAAGATCGTTTCCTGTGAAAATTTTGAACTCGGGACGGACTCGGTCACGGATTTCCAAACGACGCAGTTCGATCCCCCGATCCAAGGATGAGTGCTTGATTCCTTTCAAGGCCGGAATCTGAATCAATCCGGTGATGGTTTCTTCGTCGAAAATCATCCCGTTGGGGGCGAACATTGATCCAAGCTCAAAACCGATTACCGAGTCGTAGCCGTCACATACTTTGGCGTAGAGATCGACAATCTGGGAAGGGCTCCAGGAATGAAAGCGGGTGGTTTGGAAAAGAATGGGCGTACCTCCATGAGCGACAATCTCGTCCATTTGTTTCCGGTAGAGCTGCACGAGATCGCCTTCCAGTCCTTCGACGAAAGCGCCGGCTACGAAATCCCGCTTGGACTGGATGACTTCTTGGGTGAGGCGTAGAATGAGGGAGCGTTCCTCTTCTTTTAGATAGTTCGCATAACCGGTGTCCATGTTGACAGCGCAACCGAGACCCGCGTTGGTGGTGCGTGCTACCGATTGTTGGAATGAGTCCGTGGCAATCGATCCATCGGGATTGAAAGGTAGCAGGCAAGCTGCGTAACCGGTTACCTTGCGGTTCAGTTTTTTGGCATCGTGGCGTGATTGGATTGACATAGGCAGTTTTTTACTTGCAAATGATTATGTTGATTTGCGCTTTGCATGCAACAAGATTTTTAGAAAAATGATCGAGGCGTGATTTGACAAGGCGAGGGGATTGGAAAAGATCGTTTTTATGTACGAAGCATCAGGCAAAATCAAGTTGATCAGCGATACCCAGAGTTTTCCGAGTGGATTCTCGAAACGGGAGTTTGTGGTAACGACAGCGGACAGCAAGTATCCGCAGGATCTCAAGTTTGAGGTAGTGAAGGACAAATGTGCGGTGCTGGACAAATTTCGTGAAGGTCAGGACGTCGTGGTCAATTTCGATATCCGCGGCAACGAGTATAACGGAAAATATTACGTCAATTTGTCCTGTTGGAAAATCGCGGGTGGAAAAGGCGCAGCAGCTTCGGATGAGTATTCTCAGGAAATTCCAGCTGATGCGGAACCCTCACCAGAGGATTTGAGAAACACCGAAGATTTCGATGACGATATTCCCTTTTGATGTGCGGACTGTGGTCTGGAAAAAATCCTAACCCGCCATCTCGCTGCCGATGCGGGCGTAGAGTTCGATTTGTTTCGCGGAGTTTTCCAAAAGGTCTGCAGCAAGCTGGATTTTTCCAGGTTCAAAGATCGTGATAGTCGATGAACCGCCGAAAGCGAAGTAACCTTTCTCGTCGCCTTTTTCGACGGCTTTTCCAGGAGTGAAGGTTTGGTGAATAGAACCCACGCAGGTGGCACCGATTTCCATGAGCAAGATGGTTCCGAAATCTTCGGTTCGAAGCTCGGTGATGGTGCGCTTGTTTGTCCAGAGGTAAGCGAGTTTTCGCGCCAGCGCGATGGGAGAAACCGAAAACAAGGGACCTTCCAAGGTTCGGGTTTTTGAGGGAATTCCTGATGCAGGAAAATGAAAGCGATGGTAATCGACCGGACACAGGCGGGAGAGCACAAGCGAGCCGTGGGCATATTTTTCTGCAAGAGTTGGATCGGCAAGCAGAGCGGGAAGATCGAAGGTCTGACCTTTCACGAAAAACGAATCGATTTTTGAAATGTCCGCAAAACCGAGATGTCTGCCATCGGCTGGAAAAACGATGGGGGAGGCTGCGATGGGTCGAGCCTCCGGCTTGAGCTTGCGATAGAAGAATTCGTTGAAGCTGCGGAAGGATGAGGGTGAATCCGCGAAATCCGCAGGATCGAGGCCGTATTTATCGATAAATGGTTGAATCCGACTGGCGGATTCGGGTTTCGACATCCGTTTTCCATACCATTTGGAGAAGCCATGGCGTTTGACCAAGGCATGCAGAGCGAGTTTTCCTAGCGGATTGCCATAGGTCCAGCGCAGGAACGCCTCTCCATAAACCTGTTCAGTCTCATTTTGCAGGGTATGACGGTTGAAGTAGCGAATGGTTTCCACGCGAGCAGGAAACCGTGACTCGGGGTTAAAGTCAAAGCCTGAAAGTGCCTAGAATGGTCTGAAATGAATGGATTTTCAATGACGTAAAGTGACGAATTCAACTTGCGAGCGAAACCTTCCGAGACTATCTCCCCGCCGATGCAACCCCTTTTCCTAACTCCCATCCTTCTGACCCTGGTTTTTACATCGTGTGAAAAACATCAGGATCGCGTGAAGGTGGAGGAAACCCGCAGGGAGACGACGAAGGACACCTCCCCGAAAATGTTTGCGACCAGCAATGAGCGCTTCCTCGATGCCAAGCCAAGCCCGGTAGAGGGCACGACTCCTGAAACATGGTTGGTCAGACCAGCCAGACAGTTCCGGCTGCTGAACTACAGTTTCGGTGAATCCGCATTGGGTGAAGTTTATGTCTCGATTTCATCCGGCGGCGTTCTCGAAAACGTCAACCGTTGGCTGAAACAATTCGGCAAAGAAGATCTCGATCAAACGGGCTTCGAGAGCATGGAGCGGATTCCGATTGTCGGGGTCGAGGGAGTCTGGATCGAAGCCGATGGCGAATACGGTGCCGGCATGGGTGCCGAGGCGAAACCGGGCTACGGCCTGGCAGGCGTCATCGCGGAGGTGGATGGCAAGATTTTGACCGTGAAAATGGTCGGCCCGAAAAACGAGGTCGCAGCGGAAAGGGAACGTCTCCGTGCCTTTGTTGGCAGCCTGCGCATGACCGGTGCCTCCACGGAACAATGAAATTTCAGATCATGGATACCGAACCGACTTTAGATACCCAGAAAACGCGGAAATACTCTCTCGCGCGGACGTACGATTTCCTCGCCGGGTTTCATCTGGCGACACTGTTGTTGTTAATCCTATTGGTCCTGACTTGGTTGGCGACTCTCGAACAGAGGGACCAAGGACTGCACTATACACTAAATAAATATTTCAGCTGGAAATCGCCATATATTATCCCGGCCATCAATGGCAAAATCGTTCCTGTCATCCTGCCCGGAGGCTATTACGTCTGCGCGTTGCTGCTGGTAAACATGATCCTCGGCGGCGTGGTGCGGATCCGCAAAACCCCGCGCCAAATCGGAAATTTGATCTCTCACTTCGGAATCATCTTCATGCTCATCGCGGGTGGGGTCGCCCATCATTTCGAAATCCGTGGCAACATGGCGATTGGCGAAGGGGAGATGAGCGATGTGGCGGAAGACTACACCGAATATGTGATCGAGGTGGCAGAGGTGATTGATGGCAAACGGGAAACCTTCCACGTGATCCGCGGAGAGTTTCTAACCGATTTGAAAAATGGCAAAGCCCGCACCTTCGATTTCAACAACATTCCGTTCTCTCTCAAAGTTTCAGGATACGCCAAGAACGTCGTTCCGGTCAGCACAGGTGACAGGGCGCCTCAAAAAGGGGAACTTGTCACCGACGGTTTTTATCTGTTTGAAAAAGATCCGGAAAAAGAAGCCGAGCGCAACATCGCCGGTGCCTATGGTCAGATCATTTTCGATGACGGCCAAACCTCATCGCCGTTCATCATCACCGCCGCCAGCTTTCATCCTTTCACGGTCCGTGACGGAGAGCGTTTGTTCACCGTGGACATGAGAAAACGCCTGTGGCCGATGCCGTTCGAGGTCAAGCTCGACAAATTCATTGCTGATTTCCATCCGGGAACCTCGCGCCCTGCCGAGTTCATCAGCGATATCAGACGAATTGAAAACGGCCAGGAATCCCAGGTGCGCATCCAGATGAACGAACCGATGCGTTACGAAGGTCTGACGTTCTTCCAAGCCAGCTACGGCCCAGAAGGCGCCAAGCCAGGAGAAAGAATGTTCTCGGTTTTTGAAATCGTCAGAAACCCTGCGGACAAGTGGCCGGAATACAGCCTCTACATTGTCGCCGTCGGGATGCTGGTCACGTTTTTAACCAAGCTGTTCGGACATCTCTCCGCAGCCGCACGCAAAAGAAATTAACATGGATAATCGATCAATATTTGGAAAATGGGTGGTTGCGATCCTCGCCATCGCTGGCGTGATTTTGGCCTTGGTGAACCTTTTCATCGACAACATGCCCAAGGGCGAGGTGCAGAAGGTGAAAGAGTATGTGCCGTGGGAAAAGGAAACCATCGAAATGGCCGAGTCCATCCCGGTTCAGGACGGAGGACGGATCAAGCCGTTCTCCACCTATGCGGGTTTCCGCATGCTTGCGCTGCATGGTGCGAGATCGATGAAAGTCGAGGGCAAGGGCGGTGAGGTTTTCAAACTCAAGCCTACTGCGTGGTTGATGGATACGGTTTACCGTCCCTGGTTCGCGGTGCAGATGCCAACCTTCCGTATCGACAACTCAAAAGTGTTAGAAGCGATCGGAGTGAAGCAAAAAGGGCGTAGAGACCGCTACAGCTACAACGAGATCGCAACCGGGCGGGAGAAGCTCATTGAGCTCGCCAAATCCTATGAGGGGATCGAGAAAGAGAAACGCGATCCGGTTCATCAACAGACGATCGATTTGGCATACAATCTCCGCAGTTATGAAGCCCTGCTGGGATACTTCGCCTTCGCTCGCACGGGTCTCACGCTGACGGGCACCGCGCCCGCAGGTGGCAAGGATCAAACGGTCAGTTTCAGCACGGTCATGTCCAGCGCACCGTCCCTGCGTTTCGAACTCTCCCGCATGATGAAACAGGAAGGCATCGATGGGCGCCTGCAGGATCTGCTCCAGCAAATTCTGGATGGTGCCAACATGTCGAAATACGGCCTGTTCTTGCTTCCACCGCAGGACAAGGACAAAACGGAATGGTTGAGTGCCGGCAACGCCATCATGAGCGTGATGAGCGAGGATAACTCCGATCCGTCCACCACCATTTCCGACATAGCCCTGATGGAGGGAGTCGTGATGGCGTCATTCGGAAAAGAAAGCGATTTCCGGGAATCACTCAAAACCTTCAAGGACAAGATCAACGATAGAGCCGAGGCTCGCGGGGAGGGCAAGCTGATCGGGTTGGAGGTGAATTATTTCAAACGCGATTTCTTTTTGAACGCTCTGGTGTTCTTCCTGATCGGTTCGGTCCTGACTCTCGCGATGTGGGGCCTGGGCAGCACAAGCCTTTCCAAGTGGATTAATTGGACGATCGGAGCCTCGACAACGGTTGGCGTCTTCCTGTGTGTTGTTGCGATCACCATGCGTTGTGTGATCATGCAACGCCCGCCTGTTGGAAATCTCTACGACACGGTGATTTTCATTGGTGCCACCTCTGTGATTCTCGCGTTGGTCGTCGAGTGGATGACGCGGAAAAGATTCGCTCTCGGTCTTTCTCCCATCATCGGTGCGGCACTGATCCTTCTCGCCAGACGCTACGAAATGGGGGATGCGGGTGATCACCTTGATCCTCTGGTTGCGGTTCTGGATTCCAACTACTGGCTCACCACACACGTGATCACGATCACTCTCGGCTACTCCGCCGGATTGCTCTCCGCGGTGTTGTCCTGTGCTTATGTGTTGATGCGCGGACTGAATCTTGATGGAGACGACAAGGATCTACGCCGATCACTGACCAAGGCCGTTTACGGTTGTATCTGTCTTACCGTTTTTCTCTCTCTCGTCGGAACCGTTTTGGGCGGTGTCTGGGCAAATGATTCATGGGGTCGATTCTGGGGCTGGGATCCGAAAGAAAACGGAGCTCTCATGATCGTTCTCTGGACTCTCGCGATTCTTCACGCACGTCTCGGCGGTATCATCAAGGATTGGGGACTTCACCTGTGCTCCATTTTCACCGCCTGTATTGTGGCTTTCTCATGGTGGCATGTGAATTTCTTTGGAGTTGGCTTGCATAACTACGGTTTCACCGCAGGGAAGTTCACCATTTTCATATTCTACGGTGTGATGATGTTTTTTATCCTCTGCGGAATCATGATGATGTGGTTGGAGAGGGAGTTTTCGTCACAGAAAAACCGCCAAGCCAACCTGAACGGACTTGTCCCCGAAGCTCAAAAGAGTCACTGAAGGAGGACAAAATACCGGGGACAGGACTCGAACCTGCACAGATGAATCCACCTGATCCTAAGTCAGGCGCGTCTACCAATTCCGCCACCCCGGCAACGCGGTTAAGCTGGAGGATTTTTTCAGAGGCTGCAAGTGTGGATATTCTCTAAAGCAGAGCCAATCGATGCAGCACCTGCGGAGTCGTCTGGATCGATTTTTCAAATTCGATCACATGGAAACTCGCTCCGAGATGAGCGGGATGGGTGAGAGTGCGTAATTGCGCGATGATTTTGGGGTCGTCCATGCCGCCCTGTTGAATCATCGCTGCGGCGAGGTGTGTGAGGTAGCTGCCTTGTGAGGAAAAATGAGCGGGATGCCAACCGAGCTTCACAGCCACCCGGGCGAGATCGGTGAAATCGACATGGGCGGTGATGTCTTTTTGTCCGGGGTTGTCGAGCGGATCCTCTGCTGCCTGATGTTTGGAGAAGGTGCGTAGGGTCCCGGTGGTTCGGTAGACATCATAGTATTCGGGTGCGGCGAAACCGTAGTCGATGAACAAGAGCAGGCCGTCGCTGATGGCTTTGGAAACTTCGTTCAGGAATTTTTGGTAATTGGTGCGAATTTCCGTCTGATATCCTTCGGGCAAATCGCCCGGGATGAACCTCAGTTTTTTATCCAAATCCGATTCTGCCGCGATGGGTTGCGCGATCCATTCGAAGCCCTCCGCGACGTGAAGTTCCCTCCATTCGCCTTCGCAACGCCGGACCAAATGGAACGGCAGGGCATCGAGGATTTCATTTCCGAAAACAATCCCCGGCAGAACTGGCAGCGAATCGATTTCCGAGACCAGATGAAGCTTCGCAGCGAGAGGCGCGAGGCGGTTTTGCTGGGCCTCTCGCAAGCGCGGGAGCGGTTCGAGGATGGCGTATTCAAGTGCCTGCCATGCGGCTGGAGAAAGTTGTGCCATGGTGGCGAGGATATCTGCGGCGAGTTTTCCGTCATGCGCACCGATTTCCAGAATTCTCCAGGAGTCGGGTTTGCCATGATTTTCCCACCAGTTCAGGAACCGACGGGCCAGCAGTTGCCCAAACAAGGGCCCGACGCTGACACTGGTAAAGAAATCACCCTCGCGCCCGACCTGATGGGTGTTCGACGCATAATATCCGTATTCCGGATCATAGAGCGCGACCCCGAGGAAATCGGGGAAGGATAGGGGGCCGTTGCTGAGGATGAGGGCGGTAACTTTTTCCCTGATGCTGAGGCAGGAAGAGGTTGCGGCCACGTCCGGATTCGGGTTATTCAATGAACACGCGTTGGTAAATCGATGCGTGTTCGGTAGGGTTTCAGACATGGCGAAAAAGCAGGAAAGCACTGAGAGAAAGAGCGGCAAGCGTCGTTTCTACAAGCGCAAAACATTCTGGTTTGTGCTGTTCATGTTTTTTTCCAGCGCGGCCCTCGTTGCCTATCTTTATGCGGAGCAATACACACGTCCTTACCGTCTGCGGGCGGAGACCTATGATTTGGAAAAGATCAACGACTTGGAGGTTCCGAGTATTATTCTGGACAGGAATGGAACGGAGATCGGTCGGATCTTTGTGCAAAACCGCAGTATCATGCCTATCGAGGATGTTCCAGATCTGTTCATCAATGCCCTGAAAGCTGGAGAGGATTCGCGTTTCCATACCCACCACGGAATCGACTACATCGGTATCTTGCGCGCCCTGAAATTGAACTACCAGGCAGGTACCCGCACCCAAGGAGCGAGCACGATCACCCAGCAATTGGCGAGAAACGCCTACCCACTGAAGCAGGAGGCCGTGGCTAGAGGGGAATCGGGGATTCAACGAAAATTGGTGGAAGCCTTCCTCGCGATGCGGATTGAGAAGCGCTATTCCAAGGAAGAAATTTTGGATTTTTATCTGAATCGGATCTACTTCGGCAGCGGGTTCTACGGACTTAGATCGGCCTCTCTCGGATACTTCGGGAAAGAGCCTAAAGACCTGAACTTGATAGAATGTGCCACCATTGTTGGACTGATCAAAAATCCAACCAGCAATTCTCCACTGAACGACATCGAAGAGAGCCAGAAGAATCGTAACATGGTTCTCAAGCGGATGCGTGATGAAAACATGATTTCTCGTGCTGATTACCACGAGGCCTTGATCGAGCCGGTCAAATTGAATCCCAAACCCCTGCAACGCGGCACCTCTCATCTTTACGAAAGGATTGCCGATGCGGTGGGTGCCGCTTTGGGACGCGACGCTCTCGCAGCTGGGGGGTTCACCATTCACACCACCATTCTCGCGGAAGCGCAATTGGCTGCGGAGAAAACCCTCAAGGAATCTTTGGAAAAAGCAGAGAAACATCCAGGGTACACCGCACAAAAACGCAGTGAATATGACCGCAACAACCCGAATGCGGTTCCGGAATTTTTACAAGGTGCTGCGTTCATGATGGATCACTACACCGGAGAAGTTCTGGTACATGTGGGTGGCAGGGATTATGCCCAAGTTCCCTACGACGTGATCGAAATGGGTCAGCGCCCGATGGGAACCGCGTTTTATCCTTTCCTCTATTCCGTCGCTTTGGCGGGTCGACACACACCCGCGAGCATTCTCGAGGATGAACCCATGGACAACCGTGCGGTCATGGTCAGCGGAAGGGAAGGGATTCTGGGCGAATGGGGGATGGAAGTCAGCTCTCCCGTTTACGACGGGAAAATCACTCTGCGCAAGGCATTCGAAAACTCGAAGATCGCGGCAACGGTTCGGTTGGGAAATGAAGTCGGTGTCCAAAACATCATCGATGCGGGAAATATTTTCGGATTTTCGATGCAGAACTCCGAGCCTCTTCCTCGGATCAATGTCGGCTGGGAATCCGCCTCTCTGAAACAAGCCGTGTCAGCCATCTCGACTTTTTCCCTGAGCGGGAAAAAGGGCCCGAACAAATACACCTATCTCTCTCGAATCGACAACTCCGACGGAATCGTGGTGTATCGCAAGCGGGCTGAAAACTACACAGCGACAAAACTGCTGGATGAACGGGTTGCCTGGCAGGTTCATGACATGATGAGGGAGGGGATGAGTCGTGGCAGTGCAAAAGGCTTGAAAGAACAGCTCCCTGCGAACTTCCAAGGCGCGGCAAAGGGGGGCACCACCCATGATTTCTCCGATACGTGGTTTCTCGGATACAGCGGGCGCTTCAGTTGTGGTGTTTGGACAGGATTTCTACAGGGAAACAGCAAATCCATTTATCCCGGTGCCTTCAGCCGTGATTTGGCCATGCCCGTCTGGTCAGCTGTCATGAACAGCATTCCCGCTAGTCTCATGACCCGCACGATTGAACGACCTGCCGGTCTGATCGAAGTCCAGATCTGCAAAGTTTCAGGTCAACGTGTCACCGAGTCTTGCCAGGAACTCCTGGAAGATCTCCAAACTGGAAAAGCCATCAACATCAGTACCGGGGTCACCGAATATTTCCGTCAGGGCACCGAGGGCGTCGCTTACTGCTCTGTGCACTCCGGGATAGGTTCCGGTGACATTGATCCCAACAACGCCTTGGCGAACCTGCCTGCGATCAACACCATGCCGGTAAGACCGGTTCAGTCCGTACTGTTAGGAGTTGATCCCTACCACACAGACATCCCGAAAGAGATCGCCAGTCATTCCACCTCCGGCCTGAGCCAACAGCGGGCCACGAACGTGCTCGACAGTTTGGATCTCGGTAATTTTGAAGAAAGCATCGGCCTGGATAAACCCGGTAGATTGGAAATTCATCCGGATTAGCTCTCACTCACTTCTGCTTCGTTTTCCCGGACGGCTTAATTTGACCTGCTTCTCCGAGAGTAAAACGCACCACCAAACTGCGATCTAACAAACGGGCTCCTTCGGTGGAAACTTCCTGTTCGCGATAAATGACCAGACCGTAGTTGCCTTTGTCGAATTTACCCATAGCGAAGTTTTGTTTCGCCATTCCAAGCAGCCCTTTCTCCTCATAACGCCATTCCTTGCCGGTCCATGCGCCGAGGATGCTTTTTTCGTCGGCCTTGATATCATCGAGTCGCTCCAACGCGCCGCTGGGCGAACGGAAGACATCTTTTTCCGCATCATAACGCAGGGTTGAAATCACTCCCGCGCCCCCCGTGGCGGTCAACGTCCAGTTATTTCCAATCGTCTTGCGGAGAACGAGAATCACCTCTTCCTGGGGTTTGAATTCACGTTTCGCCCAGAGAGCGATGTATTCGTCGTATTCCTCTTTGGTGAGACCGAGATTGGCATGGTAGGGAAGCGGAACACCGGGCTGGGCATTGGCGGAAAATTCCTTGAACCATTCCGGATTTTTGCGAGCCGCGGCTTCAACCTTGCCGATGAATTTTTCGATTTCGGCAGGAGGAACCACCATGCCGATGCTTGCTTTGACCGGGACTTCTTCCTCAAACAATCCTCTGAAGATTTCGGGGACTTGCGCGGAGAGGGTGGCGGTCAGAAACAGCAATAGGGAAAAGACTTTCATGTGAGGGCGGGAGGATGTGGGGAGAGCAAAAATAACTCAAGCGGGAATACGAGTGCGGCTTTGAAGGAAAATTTCAAATCCACGTGAAAAAGGGGTTGCCTAATACGGGATTTTGACACTAGCTTCGCCGCCCGTAGCAACACGGAAGCAAGCGCGGTTAGCTCAGTGGTAGAGCACCTCCCTGACACGGAGGGGGTCACTGGTTCGAACCCAGTATCGCGCACCATTCTTCGCCATTCATAGCCTCCGGCGACGAATGGCTACGAATGGCAAGCCATTTTGAAAGCGAATCGAAGTGTAGAATGCCCTTCGTTGCTATAGCGAAGCAGGGCTTGCTTAGACACAATTACCGCATGACTTCCGTGCCTATCCATGAGTGCCTCAAACCCTGATACCCGCAAACTGGCTGCTCTGATCCGTTTGCTGGACGATGACACTCCAGAAGTTCGCACCGTGGTCGTTGAGAAACTGAGCGATGTCGGAGGGGATGTCAGTGAACTGCTTCCGGATTTGGCAGAGAGTCTCACCCTCAAGGAAATGCGCATCCTGGAGGAAATTCTCCATCCGGTTCGTCGGAAAAACCTGCGCGAGGAATGGTTATACCCGACCTTTGGTTCCGCAGCTCTAGAAGGCGATTGGGAATCGTTTGAGAGCCAGTTGCGTTTGTTATCCGATTTCCTCCATGACGGAATTTCCCTGCGCCAACCGCTTTCCGATGCACTGGATCTGCTCGCTGAGGAGTTTCTGGCCGAGTATCCCATCGCGGCCACGGAAAACGATCTGCGTATATTTCTGTTCCAGGAGGGAAGGCTCCGTGGCAATCACCAACATTATTACGATCCCCGCAATGCCGACCTCGCTTGGTGTATCGCAAACGGCATCTCAAACCCCATCGGACTCGCGGTGATTTATTTGCTTATGGGACAGCGTCTTGGAATGGAAATCCAAGGTATTTCGTTTCCCGGACATTTCCTGTGCCGGATTTTTGAAGACGGAGAACCGATGGTCATCGATTGTTTTGATTCGGGTAAAATCCATGCGCAAAGCGTGCTGACGGATCCGAACAACGATCTTACACCGGAGCAACGTCAGTATCTCGAACAGACCGCGGATCTAGGCACGATTCTGATGCGCATCCTCAATAACCTGATCGACGCGTTCCGACGCGAAAACCGCACCGAAGACATGGAGCTGATCAAGGAAATGCGGGATGCGATGATGGCGGACTAAAGCACCTGCGTCTTTGCAATCGCGTCGAGCATGCCGTTGACAAACCGCTTGGAATCCGTGGTCCCGAAACGCTTGGCAATTTCGATCGCTTCGTTGATCACCACTTTGTGGGGAGTTTCGGTTTTCAACAATTCGTAAACCCCAAGACGCAACACCGCACGGTCCACCGGATCGATCCGCTCGGGAGCGTAGTTTTCGACGATGGCACCGAGCTTGGCATCGATTTCCTCTTTACCGGCCAATACGGCATCTACCAACGCATCTGTTTGCTGCCGAAGTTCGGCTAGCTCGGTTTTGGAATGGCGGATTTTGGCCAGATCGGACTGTTCGGGGAAATTTTCCGGTGACTCGACCATGCGAAGCCGATCCGAGATACGTTGCAAGCGCCGGATGCTGGCACTCAACGCTTCGAGCTGGGATTTCAGTGAGGGAAAATCTTCGGCAGTGAGGAGGAATTGCCCGCGATTGCAAGCAAGATCACGATCCACTTCAAAAAAGCGAATCAAGCTGGAATCGAGTTGGT
>CBFGOP010000002.1:0-63558 GCA_965650415.1 uncultured Prosthecobacter sp.
ACGCCGAGAACCACGTCACCATACATCTGGATGAAGCGACGATAGCAGTCCCATGCGAAACGCTCGTTCTTGGTGGCTTTGCAAAGAGCTTCAACAGTCTTGTCGTTGAGGCCGAGGTTGAGAACGGTGTCCATCATGCCGGGCATCGAGTCACGGGCACCGGAACGGACCGCGAGAAGAAGCGGGAAACCTTTGTCGTCACCGAATTTATAGCCCATGATTTTCTCCATGTTGGCGACACCGGCTTCCATCTGCGCACGCAGGGATTTCGGATAGGTTTTCTTGTGATCGTAGTAGTAGGTGCAAACCTCTGTGGTGATGGTGAAACCTGCTGGAACTGGAAGACCGATAAGGGTCATCTCCGCAAGGTTGGCACCTTTACCTCCGAGCAGGGCTTTCATTTTGCCGTTTCCATCGGCTTTACCTGCGCCCCAGGTGTAAACGTATTTGGTTTCTTTTGCGGAGGATTTCTTCGCAACGGCTTTCTTCACAGCTGGCTTCTTGGCCGCTGGTTTCTTCTTAGTTGGCATCGTGATTATGGTTGTCGGGTTGGATGAGGTGCCTTGGGAAAAACGTGGGCAAGAGATTGTCCAGAATTCCCAGCACGGCGGCGCAGGCTATCAGGCGTTGACCTTGTGTCAATCGACCAATTACACGTTTCGACCGAATTCAGCGGCTCATCGCGTACGCTTGAAAAATCAGCCCCGGTAACAAAAAACAGACACTGGTGAGCATCTTAATTTCACAAATTTGAAAGCGATGAAAGGTGCGGTTCAGCACCTGCAAGAGAGCCGCTCCCGTAAGAATGCAGTAGAAGTAAGGACGCGTGATCTGGGAATCTTCCTGAACCGCAAAAACCAAGGCGGATGCGCCCAACAAGGTCAGCGGCAGAGAAATTTGCCAGATTTCCTGAAAAGACGGGTTTTCCAATTGTTTGGAACGCGTCCAGTGCTCCACAGCCGCAGAAGCGATGGTACACAGCAAAGCGAAACTGAGGAATTCCCTGGAAAGGAAGAGATCTTGAATGGTCAGGCTGGGAAGATAAACATGCGCCACCGTGGTCGTTCCGAAAGCGAAAGCCATCCCCGCAAACAAATGCTTCGGGTAGGAAATTTCACCCGTTGGTCCCGATGTGAAAAAGGTGAGGGCGAAATAGGCGATCACCAAAACCGCCACGATCAGTATGCGCATGTATATGGAGAGGGGAAAATTCAGAATCACCAGGATGATTGAAAAGACACCCGAGAGAATCGCCGTGGGAAGAAGCTGTTTGCGCCAGATTTGCACAGGATCATTCGGAACAGGTTGGATGGAACTTCTCAGAAGTTTTGCAGCCAGTCGCATGGACCAGACCATCATGAATAGAGCCGCATAGGCTTCCCAAGGATGATAGTTCACCCTCCAGGTTTTCGCGAAAAGAAAAAGCCACAAGACCGCAACCAACGGGGCATCCAATCCCAGAAGATAGAGGTAGCGCCACCATGGCTTTCGAAGTCCTTCCACAAGACGGATTTTCCAGTGAAACGTCACAAACGCAAGTGCTGACTATACATCTTTTTTAATTCGCAAGTCTGTAATGCATAGGGAACGGAACTCCCATGGTCTCATCGAACTCCGAAATCGTCACCACAATAGCTTCTAACAATTCTTCTGTGAATCAGTCGCGCCCGCGTCCTCTTCCTCCACCTCCCCACAACGGGCGTCCGCTGAGAATTCTCTCCTTTGCCTCCGCAGATATGTTGTTGGTTGAATTGATGAACTGGGTCGCCGCTTCTTTATCCTCCTGCATCCAACGGCTGGCCAAAATGGAGGTCGCCCGGCTTCTGTCACCTTGATCGCTGATCATTCCCGCAACCTCGACCAACTGTGCTGGTGGCGTCGTGCGATTGCTCCAGATATAGCTCTCGGCAGCACGGTCTTTCACTGCTGAGGAGGATTGGGACTGGATGAAGGAAATGGAAGCATCCGAGTCGGCCGCAGCCCAAATCGGCATGACCTCACGCATCGAGTTTCTCTTGGCTTCGTCGTCGAGTGTGTTCAACCAATCCATCGATCCTTTGACATCCACCCTCGCATAATTTTTGGCCACTGAGGGAACCGCATCATTTCGTGCTTTCAAATCGGTCATCTTGCCCAGTTCCTGTGCGGCGAGAGTGGGATTGCCCATCGCGAGGCCTTCGATCGCAGCCGACATCGCGACTCCCCTATCCGCTTCAGGCAACCCCGCAGCCCAAGCGCTGGCCTCGGCGAAATTTTTCTGACCCCATACTTTCGCGATGTTCTCGTAAGCCCCTCCGCGTGAGTCCTCGCTCATTTTTCCCGCCATTTCCACCGCCTTGGTCGGGTCTGACTTGGCGACCTCGGAAATCACCGAACTCATGGCCTCCGCACTGTTGTTTTTCAAACCTGCGGCCCATTCCATCGCGGCAGAGGGATCCTGTTTCGCCCACTCACCCGCAATGATTTCAGATGGTCCGAGAGATCCCATACTGCCGCGACCACCCATCATGTTCATCATCGCAAATTGGGATGGGTTTTCGCTGTAGTACTTCGCCGCATTGACCGGATCCGTGCTGGCCCAACCCTGCAGAACGGTCGGGCGAACCATCATCCCGACAAAACCCATGGTGTCGGCATAAGCCATGGCTGCGGTCGGATCCACCTCCGCCCATTTTCCAAACAACAGGACCGATGCGAGAATTCGCTCATTGAATGGCAGGGCATCCAGTTTATCGGCTTCCGATGAAAACTCACTCGCGGATAAATTCGAATACATATCCAGGAGAGACTGAACCCGGCTCGTTTGTCCCGGCTGGCGATAGATATCCGCGATATCCCTGGCTTTTTTATCGTTACCGGATATGCGGCCAGCATCCACGCCTGCCCTGTCCTTCATCCGGGTGCGCAACTGGGACTCAATCGATGAAACATCCGATTCTTCCTTTTCGGCGCCGGATTTTCCCAGACCGAAACCCACACCCAACCCGACCGCCAAAGCCACTCCCGGAAACAACAAACTCGTTTTCATATGAAGCACACGAAACCCCGTTTCGGACAAAAAGTTGCAGGGATATTTTCATGAAAACAAAAAAGCCACATCTTGCGATGTGGCTTTTTTGGGAAAGGGTTCTGAAGTCGATTAACGCTTGGAGAACTGGAAGCGGGCACGTGCACCTGGCTGACCCGGCTTTTTGCGCTCTTTCATGCGTGGGTCACGGGTGAGGAAACCTTCAGGCTTCACCAAACCGCGGTTGGCAGGATCCACTTTGGTGAGTGCGCGTGAAATCGCGTGACGGATGGCGATCGCCTGTGCGTTTTTGCCACCACCTTTGACGACCACTTGAACGTCGAACTTGTTGACCATGTTGACCACCTGGAAAGGAGCGATCACGGCGTTTTGAAGATCGATGGTTGGAAGGTATTCTTCGAAAGAAAGTCCGTTGATGACGATTTCTCCGGAACCTTCGGTCACGCGTGCGTGAGCAACGGCGGTTTTGCGGCGTCCGGTGGAACTATGAGTAACAGTAGCTGGCATAATGATGAGGAAAATGGGGATTAGCGAACTTCGTGAACGGCTGGCTGTTGAGCCTCATGCGGGTGGGAAGCACCGGCATACACTTTGAGTTTGCCGAACTGGGCGCGGCCCAGACGGGTTTTCGGAATCATGCCCCATACCGCACGCTCAACCAACAAAGTGGGACGGCGCTCGCGGAGTTTGGTTGGGGTTTCAACCTTTTTACCACCGACATAACCGGTGAAACGGGTGTAAATTTTGTCAGTCTCCTTGGTTCCGGAGAGCACGCACTGATCCGCGTTGATGACCACCACGAAATCGCCAGTGTCAACGTGAGTGGTGAAAATCGGCTTGTTCTTGCCACGAAGGAGACGTGCGGCTTCAACGGCAACTTTGCCGAGAACTTTGCCTTTGGCGTCGATCACATACCATTTACGTTCGACTTCGTGTGGCTTGGCGGAAAATGTTTTCATTTCGATGTAATTAAAAAGAAGCTTTATGGGGACTTTTGAGTGTGCCCAACTGCAGGGGCGCGAAAGCTAGGCAGCCAATCTTAGGCTGTCAATCGGGAAATCTTCATAATTTTCAAATCTTTTTCCCCGCGAAATCCCCCATGAACCCAATATCTCAGGGTCAGCAGGTTTTCGTGGAAAATTTCTCTCGCCCTAGCCTCACAACCCGCACAATCTCCGCGCGCTATGCTCAAAGCAGGAATCGTAGGTCTACCAAACGTCGGAAAATCGACTCTCTTCAACGCTGTCACCCGGACCCGCAAGGCGGAGGCGGCAAATTACCCATTCTGCACGATCGACCCCAATGTCGGGATTGTGATGGTTCCGGATGAGCGTCTGGCGGTGCTCTCGAAAATTTCCGGATCCCAGAAACTCGTTCCAACTGCGATCGAATTCGTCGATATCGCCGGCTTGGTCGCAGGTGCCTCCGAGGGAGCAGGACTCGGGAACAAGTTCCTCGCCAATATCCGTGAGACCGATGCCATCGTCCAGGTGGTCCGCTGTTTTGAAAATCAGGACATTATTCACGAACTCGGCTCTGTTGATCCGATCCGTGACATCGAGATCATCAACGCCGAACTCATTCTGGCTGACATGGCAGCACTGGAAAAACGTCGTGCCTCACGCGAGAAAAAAGCCAAAGGCGGCGATAAGGAGTCGAAAAAGGAGGTCGAGCTCATCGATATCATTATGCCCCACCTCGATCAGGGGAAACCCGCTTTGACGATTGATTTTTCAGCTGAAGACCTGGAAGTTGTGAAAGGATTTTTCCTGCTTTCATCGAAGCGGACCATCTACGCCTGCAATGTCTCCGAAGACGAATTGGCAGCAGCCACCGAAAACCCGGACTCCCATCCCGAGGTTGCCAAGGTCAGAAAATACGCTGCCGAGCATTCAGGCTCCCAAGCGGTGGTCATCTCAGCCCGGATTGAGGAGGAACTATCCGACCTATCCCCAGAGGAGGCATCCGAGTTTCTTGCCGACATGGGAGTCAAGGACTCCGGAGTTTCCGCGCTGATTCGCGGGGTCTATCACCTGCTTGGGCTTCGCACCTACTTGACCACAGGCGTGCAGGAAACCCGTGCGTGGACGATCATTGAAGGAGACAAGGCACCCGCTGCAGCGGGTGTGATTCACACGGATTTCGAACGCGGCTTCATCGCGGCGGAAATTGTTCACTACGACGATCTGGTCGCCGCCGGCTCCAAAACCGCCGCCAAAACGGCAGGAAAAGTCCGGATCGAAGGAAAAGAATACGTCGTGAAAGACGGAGATGTGATCGAATTCCGATTCAATGTCTGATTTCGTCTCACTCGTTCTCAGAGGACTCGGTGGCCTCAGAGGCTTTTTTTCGGAATTCGCTCTTATTGAGCATGCCTTTCAAAAGTCCTTCACTCGTGTCATCTTGATGACGCTTGTCAGCGCCGAAGAAAAACGCGATCGCTGCGGCGACAATCACAAACAACACAAAGCTTGTACTCCATTTGGCTTTCGGTGATTTGAAAATCGGCTCGGGAGAGTCGTCATCATCTTCCTCATCCTCTTCATCGAGAGGTGTCTGTTCTTTTGGCTTTCTGGCACCGGTTCTCACTCTTGATTCATCGATCGGGGGGAGTGTGGGAAAATCGTTCTGGTGCTCGAGAGAATCAGCCGCAGAGGTTTTGTTGAATGAATCGGAAGCAAAGCCGGACGTCGCTTCAGCAGCCAGAGACGCCAATTCTTCATCGCTGAGAGTGAAGCCAAACTCCACATCACCAAGTTTGACAACCATTCCAGAAATCAAGCTCACACGCATTTGCCTGACTCCGTCCACCTTCATACCATTGGTGGAACCCAGATCAACCAACTCATAGCCGCCAGAGATCCGATGCATTTCGGCATGTTTGCCGGAAACCGATCCGCTGCTCACGATGATGTCATTGTCACCGGCTCGCCCTATGGTAACAACTTCTCTGAAGAGATCGAAGCGGTAGGGTTGGGGGACTTCGTCGGTAATGGTGATGGTGACTCGTGGCATGATGGATGAACTGGTGAGAGATGTCTTAAAGGATAATATACTTGTCCGCATCCTAAAACTTCATGGAAACCCGAATAATTTCAGATTGCCAGCCGCCCAGTCATCTGCTCTTTTGTGGCTGCTATGGCCTCTGCTACAAACGTTCTCTCCTCTGGAATCGAAATCAACGGATCCATTCGTTTCTCAAACGACATGATCATCTATGGTAAAATCGAAGGTGAGATCACCTCCGAAAAAGGCAAAATCACCATTGGAGAGACCGCCCAAGTCAAAGGCGATGTGTCTGCAGGCGATGTCACCGTATATGGTAAAATCGATGGAAAAATCACTTCCCAGCGTTGTGAGCTCAAAGACAAATCCAAGGTAGCCGGAGATATCAAATCCCGAGTGTTCTCCATGGAAGAAGGCGCACAACTCAGTGGTCACACGGAAATCGGCGGAGTTTGATTCCCGAACCAATGAAACTTTTTAAGGCGAGCCGTGATGGCTCGCCTTTTTCGTTTTCCGATCAGAAGGGTTGGTCTTCACCCCACTCGTTTCCCACATTCCACTCCTCAACCAGCTCACGCGGAAAATCATCCAGGAAACGCGAAGGCCGGCAGAGGATATCACCCGAGTAACTCTTCGGGTTCATCATCGGATAACTTAGATAGAGATCATCCTTGGCGCGCGTCAGAGCGACGTAGAACAAGCGTCTCTCCTCCTCAAAAGCCGCCTCATCATCCGCATCAAGAATCCGGCTGTTTGGAAATTGCCCGTCCACCAGCCAGATCAGGAACACCACCTTCCATTCCAAACCTTTTGCCTGGTGGATCGATGTCAAAGTCACCTTGTCCTCATCGACCTCGGCCTTTTCACCTGTCGGCTCTCCATCCGTGGTCGCCATCAGGGATAGTTGGGACAAAAACTCCTGCACATCGGAGAACGTCCCGCCATATTCGATGAGCTGCTCGATATCACCGCGCCTGCCCTCGTAGTTTTCGAAGTTTTCCTTCAAATAGTCGTCGTAAACTCCCTCCAAGACACTGAACAGCATTTCGGACGGAGAGACGAATTCCCCATTCGGAGACAACTCATCCAACGTATAACAAAACTGCTCCCAATACTTTGTCGCTTTTTTCGGCACGGGATATCCGATGAGGATGTCAGACCATTTGTTAGGCGGCTCGGGATTTTCCGAAACCGGGTCGCGCAACCATTTCTGCCACAATTTTTCCGCAGCCCCCGGACCACACCCAGGCAACAACTCCACCATGCGCTTGAAGCTGACCTCGTCCTTGCGATTGGTGACAAACCTCAAAAACGCAGCCACATCCTTGATGTGCGCTTGTTCAAAAAAACGCAGTCCGCTCGTGATCGAAAACGGGATGCCGCGATTCGTGAGCTCCATTTGGATTTCCAAACTCTGGAAATGCGCGCGATACAGCACCGCCATCTCGTTGAGCTCAATCCCCTCTTCCTCACGCAATTCCAACATCCTCTGCGCCACAAAGGCCGCCTGACTCGCCGGATCTTCAACCGCGACCAAGGCCGGCCTTGCACCAAGAGTCGATCTCGAAGATTTCAGGTTTTTATCAAACCGCATGCGGTTCGCCGCAATCGCCGCGTTCGATAAATCCAAAATCTCCGGCACGCTGCGGTAGTTGGTCTCGATCGTGTGGACAACCGCATCGGGATAACGTTTTTCGAAATTCAAAATATGATCCACCTCCGCCCCGCGCCAGGAGTAGATCGACTGCGCATCGTCCCCCACAGCCATCAGGCCGTTGTCCTTTCCCGCCAATAGATCGATCAGTTCGCTCTGCACCGCATTCGTGTCCTGATACTCATCGACCAGAATGTGCCTGAAACGCCTGCGATAAATTTCCAAAACCTTCGGATGTTCCCTGAGCAAATCCACGGTGAGTTGCAACATATCATCGAAATCCACCGAATTCGTATCGCGCTTCTTTTTCACATAAGCCGCATGGACTTTTTCCAACTCTTCCATCCACTCGATGAAATACGGATATCTCGCGTCGACCACCTCCTCGAGAGTCGCTCCCGTGTTCGCCATCAGGCTGTAGATGGAGATCAGCACATCGGGTTTTGGGAAACGACGTTGCTTGATATCGATGTCACACGCCGCCACCACACTTTTCATGAGCGATTTCTGGTCATCGCGATCCAGGATGGAAAAGGATTTGGTCAGCCCCACCTCTTCGGGATGTCGGCGCAGGATGCGGTTGCAGATCGAGTGAAACGTCCCCGCCCAGAGATCCGTCACATCGCAACTCACCAGCGACTTCACCCGCTCCACCATTTCACGCGCGGCTTTGTTGGTGAACGTCAGCAGCAGGATCGACTTCGGGTTTTCACCCTTATCCAGCAACCATGAAACCCGATACGTCAGAGTCCTCGTTTTCCCGGATCCGGCACCCGCAATGACCAAGACTTTTCCTGGTACCGAACTCACAGCGCGATACTGCTCATCATTCAGCTCCTTTTGATAATCGATCCCCGAGGCCGAAGACGTCCCCTTGCGCTGAATTTTATATTCCCGAGCCATGATTCAAACAGGACAAAGAAGCGCATCAGTCGTGTTTTGCAACAACCACCGCCTCGGCCTCGTCTTTGCTCATTCCATCGTCCACCAGCTTGGTGTATTCACGATATTTTTTCAGCTCCCGGGAGACCACCGGCATCAATATGTAGGCACCGATTAGGTTGGGAATACTCATCGCGAACAGGGAGGCATCGGAGAAATCAACCGCGCTGGCCATCGAAGCGGCGGAACCCGCAACAATCACCAGACAGAAGATGAACTTGTAAACCATCTCCATGATGCGGCTTTGTCCGAAAAGGAACTGCCAGGCCTGTAGGCCGTAATAGCTCCATGTGATCAGAGTGGAAAAAGCGAACAGGAATACACACAGGAACAGGACGTATTTGAACCCGTCATGAACGGTTTCAAATGCGGCGGAAGTCATGCCGATACCGAAGGCAAAACTGTTGTTGGATGGATTTCCGATTTCGTATTGCTGACCGTTGATCTGGAACACTCCGGTATCACCCTGGAAATACATCGTCGTAACCAAGACCAGAGAAGTCATGGTACAAACGATGACCGTGTCGAGAAACGGTTCCAACAAAGCCACAATCCCCTCGCTCGCGGGCATTTTGGATTTGGCCGCCGAGTGCGCGATGGGAGCAGAACCGATACCCGCTTCGTTCGAAAATGTTGCCCTACGCATTCCCCAAATGAAAGCGGCGAGCAAACCTCCGGTCACCGCCGCCCTGGGCTGAAACGCCTCTTTGAAAATTTCCGAAATCGCTTCCGGAATATGACCCGCATTGACCACCAACACGATCAAACAACTGATGACATATACGATGCACATCACGGGCACCAATTTCGATGTCACCTTGGCGATCCCGCTGATGCCACCGATGATCACCAAACCCGTGGCGATTGCCATGAACAGACCGAAGATCCACTGCTTGTCCGCAAAAAAGCTCTGCTCCCCACCTGTCACATTCAGCAACTGTGCTGTCGTTTGGTTAACTTGGAAAACGTTGCCTCCACCAAACGAAGCGAAGATACAGAACACCGCAAACAAAATGGCGAGCAGGACACCGAAATAGCGCATGAATTTTCCAAACAAACCATCCCCCCAACGCGCGAAACCTTTTCTCAAATACTGCATCCCGCCTCCATGAATCCGACCCTCCGAATCGATCTCCCGGTATTTCATGCCGAGCGTGCACTCCACAAACTTCGTCGCCATTCCGAGGAAACCACTCAAAAACAACCAGAACGCCACACCCGGTCCACCCATCGAAATTCCAATCGCAACGCCGGCAATGTTTCCCAATCCGACCGTTCCCGAAACGGCCGTCGATAACGCCTGAAAATGGGTGATTTCACCGGGATCGGTTTCACGGGAATATTTTCCCTTTACCGTACGGAGCGCCAATGGAAAGGCGCGGATATTGATGAACCCGTATGCCAGGGTGAAAACGATTCCAGCCAGAGCCAGCCACAGCACCACCCACAGCACATCGTATCCGGCAATCCTCACCGATGAGAAAATTCCATTCACGAACCATCCGGTAGAATCAGCGAAAAATTTGTCGATCCGCTGGTCAATCGTCGGCTCTTTGTTTCCAGAAGCCTCGACTTTTTCGACCGCAGGCAATCCCTCAGACGCCCCAGCACTCTCCTCTTGCCCAACAGCAAAAACACCGAGATTCAGACCAAACAGGACGAGGAAAATGAAAAGACGGAGAAAAGAGGTCAGCTTCATGACCAGAGAAACTGGCAATCCATGTGCCAACCTGCAAGCCACAATGGCAATTTGATTCACAGCCACTGATTTTCCCTTAGTCTCGCGCCATGCCTTTGCAAAAAATCTTTCTCATCACCGCTTTTCAATGGCTGCTCGGCATCAGCGCACCTGCCGAGCCACTCACCGCCATGTCATGGAACATCCGCTGGTTCCCAGGTGGATATGAAAACGCGAGTAAAACCGATCAATCGCAGCAAATCAAATCCGCACAGGAGATCCTGAAGAAAGCCAATCCCGACATTCTGCTTGCTCAGGAAATCCGGAATGAGAAATCGGCAACAAAACTCATCTCACCCATCCCCGGGATGAAGACCCATATCATCACCAACTTCATCGATTTCGAAACCAAAAAGCCCGCCCTTCAGCAATGCGTCATCGCTTCCAACTTGGAACTCCACTCCGCTTGGCAGGAAGATTACCGGTTCGCGAAAAACGCACCCGGTCTGCTGCGCGGCTTCGCCGTCGCGGCATTAAAACACCCGAGCGGCAACGGATTGATTCTCACCTATTGCGTCCACCTGCGAAGCAACCGCGGCAATGACACTCCAAAAGGAGCCAAGAACATCGCTGCGATCCGCGCGGAATCGGTCAAACAAATCATCGCCCATACAGAAAAAATGAAACAAAAGTTCGCGTCCGAGAAGATCATCGGTTGGATCATCGGCGGTGATTTCAATACCAATCACGACGCTCAATTCCCTCTTTGCTCCGCGATCAAGGACATGGAAGCGTCGGACTTCCATAACTCATGGAACCAAACCCCGCGCGACAAACGACTGACATGGCGCAACAACCCCAAGTTCGAGGATTTCATTCCCACCACTTTTGATTATATTTTCACCCGAGGATTCGCAAAAAAACAGGCGCGTCTGTATCCGGATGTGTCGCTGCGGATCTCGGATCATGCTCCGGTGCTTCTCGATCTGGAATGACCCTGATCGATTCAGCCGAAGCACTCCCGCAACCAGGCATCAATCGCATCTACAATCTGCGGGTAGGATTCTTCTCCGAAAGAATGACCGGCACCGGGAATTTCCAACAGTTCTTTGTGGCATCTCGCTGCCTCGAAAGCCGAACGGCTGTCCTCGATGGGAACCACGTCGTCCTCCGTTCCATGAATGAGCAACCACGGCACCATCAGGTTTTCGATCTGTGGCAAAAGGCTGCCGATTTCCTTCATGTCATCCACGTATGCCTGGGAAAGCGGACACGCAGGTTCATCCCACATGAAACCTTTTCCCGGCTCGACATCACCGAACTCCCTCTTCAGGAATCCGGCCGTGTCTACCATTCCGGCGAGAGAGATCAGCGATTGGATCGCCATTCCCTGAACCGCGGTTTTCACACCCACCGCAGCCCCCATGCTGTGCCCGATGTAAGCGATCCGTTTTTCCTGCGGCACCATGTTCAGAATGGCCCATAAATCATCGACCTCCTTGGTGATGCAGGAATCCTCGAATTTTCCCTGCGACTCGCCATTTCCGGAAAAGGAAAACCGAATGCACGGCCAGCCTTTTTTCGACAGACCTTCGGCGACTGCGACCAACAGCGGGCGATCCTTGTTACCGGTGACACCATGCCCGATCACAACCATCGCGCCCAAATGTTCACCTCCATGAAAGGAAACATCCAAACGTTCCCCCGCGCTGTTGAAGATCTGACTGGTCGTTTGCATGGTTTTTATAGGTTGGCTCCGTGTCTTCCGGGAAACGTCAGTTCAGCCACCGCTGATTTATCGAGATCACCCAAGCCCAGTTCCATCAGCTTGCGGTATTGGGCCTCGGTGGCACGCGAAAGCGGCGTTTCCACTCCCGCTTCTTTGGCGATGGCGTTGGCAATCCCGCTGTCTTTGGCAGCGTGTGAGGCGGAGAAGAAACAATCGTGCTCACGGGCGAGCATGTCATCCCCATCGGTTTCCAAAACCCGAGAGTTCGCGCCCGTTTGAGAGAAAATGTCTTTGAGCATCGCCAGATCCAAACCCAGCGCAGCCCCCAAGCCGAGCCCCTCGGCGAGACCGGCGGTGTTGATGTTCATCACCATGTTGACCAAGGCCTTGATCCGAGCCGCGTTTTCGACAGGACCCACGTATCGCAGGGAAATCGAAAGATCTTTGAGCAGGCTTTCGTGTTGTTTGAAAACCTCCTCCTCGCCACCGACCATCAAATACAGCGTGCCTTGAAGCGCCTGAGTGATCGATGAAGCCATGCTCGCCGCCAGGGTTTTCGCTCCCGCCTTCGCCGCCGCCTCAGCGGCTGCCATATGCGATTTCGGGCTGATCGTCGCGCAATTCACAAACGTTTTTCCTGCTGCCCCGACCAACAGGGAATTTTCCCCGGAGAAAATTTCCGTCATCGCCGCATCATCCGTCACAACCGTGAAAATCACATCCGAACCCGCCGTCACCTCGGCAAGGCTCTGGGTCGCCTTCGCCCCGATCTCATCCGCGACAGATTCCGCGATCTGGTGATAGTGATCGAAAATCATCGTCACCTCATAATTCAAATCCGCAAGACGACGCGCCATGTTCGCACCCATCCGACCCACTCCTACAAATCCTACTTTTATTTTGCTCATTGGCCCGAAATTTAAACCTCATCACGGATACGGCAACCTCAAAAGCATGTTTGTCTGACGGTCGTTATTTCGAGACGACCGTCATGTAACAAAAAATCTCAAACCATGAACTGCTTGATCGCGCCGGTCTGCGGCAGCTTTTTGCGAGCCATTTCAAGATCGAGATCACCATAATGTTCGATGGGATTTCCGTGGGCGTTGAGCAAGGTGGTGTACCAGTTGCCGAGGGTTTTGTGACCTTCGTTGCCAAGGAAAGGCAAACGGATGTAGCGACCTGCGATGTCGAGGTTGCAGTTTTTTCCCGACATGATGATGAAGGGCGATTCCAAACCGATGCCGTGGTGGGTCTCTCCGTTTTCCGGGAAATATATGACCATCGTGTGATCGAACATGGTGCCGTTGCCCTCAGGTGTGGCTTTGAGTTTCTCGACGATGGTTCTGACCTGATTCATGTGGCTGATGCGGATTTGCTCACGGGTCATCCATGCGGGAACTCCGCCGAAAGCCTCATCGTGGCCAAGCGGGTGGATGCCGACACGGTCGGTCTCGTTTCCCGGCAGGCCGGTGATGGGCGTACCAAGGTCGTCGATGGTGTAGGTCACAACATTTGTTAAACCGGCTTTCATGGCGGCGATGAGCACGTCCGTCATGGCCGCTTGCTTCTCAGGTGTGGTGGCGTTCGGGCCGCCATTGTCGTGCACGGAATCGAGCGTGGGCAGGAACTTGGCAAGATCTCCGGAAATGCTGATCAGCTTCTTGTTGCGTTCACGGATTTTGTCGATGGATTCCACCTGTGCTTCCTGGCGTTTCACTTCATGTCCCTTGAAACCGCTTTCTTTCAGACCTTCTTTGCCCTGCAAGAAAGCGAGCATGTCGTTGTCGGAATTGACTGCATCCGGGTTGAGGACGGATTTGAAAAGTTCGCTCCTCGCGGTGTCGGGATCCGCGTAGCAATAGTTACGGGTTTGCGGCGCGGGAGCGGAATATCCCGAGACGATGCCGGTGCGACCGTCTGCGAATGACAGTTCGACATGGCCGAAGGGCGATGGGAAAAGTTTGGCGAGTTCGAAATCGATCGTGGTTCGTTTGATGGCGCTCAGGGTATTGCGGTTCGATTTGAAGCAACCCATCACGGATGAGAAGGAGTAGTGAACGTTCTCACTCATCTTTGCGGAAAGCCCTTGGAGGATGGTCATGTTTTCCTTGTGATCATCAAGACCGCGCAACCACTTGGGCAGCTCGTGCTTGGAAAGATCCGCTTCGAAAGGCTGCTTCGCTTCATCCAGCGCCTTGTCTTTGGCTGAGAAATTCATGAGCGCGCTTTCAAGAGGCCGGAGACCGCTGGACTTGCGGATGAAGATAAAGCGTTTCGGAATGGAACCGCCCGCAGTGCTTGGAGCAGCAAAAAGCTGATTGAATGAAGGAGCCAGCGACATGGCCCCGGCACCGAGCGCCGTGGTTTTAAGAAAGTTTCTTCTGCTGAACATAGGTTTAGTTTTCTATTGGTTTGCGGTAAATGAAAGAATCCGAAGTAAGCAATGACACGATCACCGCGTCAAAGCTACCACCATTGTTCAGGTAGGCTTTCTCGGCATCGATCAGGGTTTTGGAGTCGGAGAGGAATTCGTTGCGCCCCATGAAGTATCGGAAGGCATGGCGGATGAACGATTGGCGCATCACATGGGATTTCGACAGGCGACCCGCCAGATCGACGGCATCTTTCAAATCCCCGTCCAAGGACAGATCCTCTGTGCCGGCGAGATGGCCAGAGGAGTCGACCGGAAGGGTCTTGTAAATATCGCGAAGATCTAACAGGTGGTTACGATCTTTCGCCTCATCAGGCCTCTTGGTAATCAGATGTTCGGGATATTCCAGTGACTCCTCGATGCGAAAGCGACCGAAGTCGTCATACATCTCGAAGGTGTTGCCGAGCGGATTCATGCTCACGTGACAGTGCCAGCAGTTTTTGTTCTCGGTGGCCATGGCGAGACGACTACGCAGGGTTTTGTTATGATCCTCGGGAATCTGGGCGTCGACGGTGATCGGCACGTCGGGAATCGTGCCGGCCAAAAGTTTTTCACGAACGAATTTGCCACGATGCACCGGATCGGTCTCCGTGTTGAAAGCGTGCGCGATGAGCCATGCGGGATGGGTCAGCATGCCCTTGCGGTTGGGAACTTTCGCCGGCTGGGTGGCCGACCAATGCCAGTTGTCTTTACTGTAGCCCCATAATATCGCGACGTTTTCGCCGGGCATAAAGTCTGAGCCGTAACCGCGGTAGAGATCGAAGGGCGCCGCATCTTTCTGGCCCTTATCGAGACGTGCCGTGATGGAGGTAAGGGATTTTTTGAAAAGCTTCAGACCATCACCCTGGCGGTTGCCGGATTTGAGGTCGTCCGGCTTGATGTCGCGCATCGGATACTTACGAAGGAAATCGGTATGTTCGGCAAGTTCCTTGTAACCGAATTTCTGCCAATTCTTATCCTTGAAATACTCATAGATGCGCCTGATGTGTTCGGACCTCGCCTTCATCGCTTCGTTGTCACCGTTATGGAAGACATAGAATTCCTCGGTGCCGATCAGTTCCTCGAACACGTTTTTGTCTTTCTCAAGAATATATTCCACGATCCGGTCCGCCTCGCTTACCGCACGGTTGGTCGCATCATCCAAACGGTCGCCTCCAAAGCGTTTCTCATCTTTGAAAATTTCGAGCGCCTTGGGATAACCGAAAAACTCACGGAAAAAACGAAGTTCGCGGATGGGCAATTTCGTGGAGTTGTCCTGCCAGCTCTTATCCTCAAGAATGGGATCGATAAGTGAGCGGACATTACGCTTGGCGAGAATGCGTTCGACCTCGCGCTTGTAGTCCTCACGGGTGTTGAGTCGACCGCTCGATGCTGCCGCAACAAGTTCCGCGTCAGGGCTTTGATCTGTTAGGGCATAGGCAATGGCATAACTGGCATCGCGCGTTGACATCATGCGGCGGCCATGCTCGTCCGCTTCGCCGACACCGAACTCGCTGCGGTAGGCGAATTCCGTGGAAAGAAAAATGGTCTGGATCAGCTTCTGCACTGCTTTGCGCCGTCCGAGCTTTTCGACATAGGATTGTGTGAGAGCAACATATTCGGCGCTTTCATCAGGCGTAGGTTCACGCTCAAGGATCAGTGACGAAACCTGGCTGGCCAATTTAGTGAGAACCTCCGCACTCGGTGGTCCGGCGTCTTTGCGTTGCTGCGCGAAGGACTTCTCCCAGTCCTCGATGCAAGTTGCGATGAGGGTGTTGTAGTGCTCGCCCTTCTTGCGGTGTTTCTGGATGGCAGCACGAATCGCCGCCATTTCCTCTTCGTCGAGCGGTTTGTAGTCGACCTTCTTGTGTCTCTTGAGCTGATCTTGGGCGATCCCGCGGAAGTCCGGCACATATTCCCTGAGAAGCGCCATGCGACTCTGAATAGTACGCTCGTGATCGCCACGGTAGAACCACACTCTCTCACAGTAGGCACGAAACTCGTCGTCACTCATTTTGGCGAACTTGGGATCGGTCAGGCTGTGATAGACAAGCGGAGCCGCGCCAAGCTTCTCAAGCATGTTCGTCGAGACGTTCATCGGCGCTTTTTTATATTTCTCTCCCTCCTTCAGCTCCGGCAGTGGCTGGAGCACAACGGGCACAAAGGTGGGCAACATGGCCTGATTGCGATTGCCGTAGATTTCCTCGCAGAGACGTTCGATGTAGCTTTCAAGAAATGCGCGGCGTGATGCGATGGTGGCGGCATGAGCATCCTCCATCGCGAGGATTTCCAACACCGCTGGCAAATACTTGCCCTTGTTCTTGGGCACAAGGACGTCGGTCATGTATACGGAGACATTTTGCGCATTAGTCAGCATGCTGGAGAGATGACCACCTGTTAGATCCTCGTTCGCGTAGTAACGCACGCCCACGGATTTCGGCAGTAGAAAGGGATTGGCCAAAGAAACGCTTTGCAGCCTCTTGCTGCCGACCACTTCAAACCGCTCCTTGCCACGGTTCGCCATGGTCTTGTTTCCCAAGATGCGCTGGAACTTGGCATTGAAGATGAACTCGCTGATCAGCCAGCGGCGATCCGTAGTGTAGGCAGGCACATCCTTGTATTCGCCGGAGAAGAGCTTTTGGTGATCGATGTAGTTTCCGTACTCGGGCTTCTGCAATTTGCCTTCCAGAGTGGAAGCTTTGTGAACGCCTAGCTCGGCGGAAATGAATCCCAAAATCGATTTCCGCTCTTGCTCATCGGGCTGCCGCTTGTCTTTCGGCGGCATGTGTTGGAAATAGATCTGCTCCTGTACACGGTTCAACAGATCAAGGCGCTTGGCAGTGTCCAGCTCCTTCAGATTATCCAAACGAATGTTTCCTTTCTGCATATCTTCATCATGGCAGTTGTAACAATATCGATCCAAAATCACCTCGGCATGTTGCGGAACCTCAAACGTCCGACTCAGCTTGATTTGCTCCGCTGACACCCCACCAGCTATGCTGTACAGGAGAATCAGAGAAAAACCCTTGGAGAGCGCTGCGGTATGGGTCATTGGGCGGATCATCGTTTTTTCCACCCAGCAAGGCAGAACTTTTCCACTACGCATCCCACATTCCGCATTTTATCATTGCGGGAGTTTTTTCTTTCTAGGCCGACAGGGAAAAATCCGCCAATTCCTCTACCGCGACCACTGAATCCACTTGGCACAGCTTTTGACGAAGATCCTTCGCCCCGGGAAATCCTTTGCAATACGCCATCAAGCGCCCGCGCATCGCGGTCAAAGTCTGGCGCTCATTTCCATAACGACCGCTCTCCACCGCCATCCTGCAATGCCGCAAAATCAACGCCCACCTCTCCTCCAGCGGCACCTCGGCCATCACCTCTCCAGTTTCCAAAAAATGTTTCGCCTCGCGAAATACCCAAGGGTTCTGCATCGCTGCCCGGCCTATCATCACTCCGCTGACCGCTGTCTCGCGTTTGCGGTTCGCCAAATCCTTTCCGCAGGAAATATCCCCGTTTCCGATCACCGGCACTTTCACCGCACGTGCCACGGTATCGATCACCTCCCAATCCGCCTCCCCAGAATATCCCTGAGCTCTCGTCCGACCGTGTACCGCAATTGCTTGCATCCCACAATTCTCCAGAGTCTTCGCCACCTCCACCGCGTTCACCGAATCCGCATCCCAACCGATCCGGATTTTCGCGGTAACGGGCACATCCATCCCGACCGCTTTCGATACCCCCTCCGCCACGCTGGCCAACAACGGACAATCCCGCAGCAGCGACGACCCGCCGTTACGTGAGACCACTTTGTTCACAGGACACCCGAAATTGATATCAATGAAATCCGGAACACCTCCAGCCAGGCCTTTGTCAATAATCTTCCGCGCCGCTTCGCCCATCCGCACCCCATCCGCGCCAAAAAGCTGCACCCCCAACGGCCGCTGACCTTCATCGAACTCCGTGTATTTTCGCGTCCGATCGTCCGCCTGCATGATCCCCTCCGCACTGACAAACTCCGTCACCATCACATCCGCGCCCATTTCCTTGCATATCCTGCGGAAAATTAAATCCGTCACTCCCGCCATCGGCGCGAGATATAAGGGAAACTTTCCGTCTGAAAACCAGTGAAGCACGCCGGAACTCTAGCTCCAAGCTCACCTGCCTCAATCATAATTCGTGCTTACTTCCGCTTGCATACCAACCACTTCTCATCTACCGACCGGCACCCCTATGAGCAACTACCGCGTCCTCGTCTCCGATCCCATCTCTGAAAAAGGCGTTGAAGCCCTGCGCTCCACTCCTGAAATCACCGTCGATGTCAACACCGGCCTCGCACCGGAAGATCTGAAAAAAATCATCGGTCAATACCACGGGCTCGTGGTTCGTTCCCAGACCAAAGTCACTCGCGACATTCTCGCTGCAGCCACGAACTTGAAAGCTATCGGTCGCGCCGGTGTGGGCGTTGACAACATTGATCGCGAAGCCGCCACCGATCACGGTGTCATCGTGATGAACACTCCATCCGGCAACACCATCTCCACCGCCGAACACGCTTTCACACTCATGCTTTCCGCAGCAAGAAACATTGGCCCCGCCCACGCCGGCGTGCTTGCCGGTGATTTCAACGCCGCCCGTAAAGCCTACCAAGGCATCGAACTCAACGGCAAACGACTCGCTGTCATCGGTATGGGCCGCATTGGAACCGAGTTTGCGAAGCGCGCCCAAGCCTTCAACATGGACGTCGTTGCCTACGATCCTTTCCTGACCGAATCCCGCGCCCGCGAACTGAAGGTCACCCTGGCGGAATCGCCGGATGTCGCCCTGGCTGGCGCAGATGTCGTCACTCTCCACGTTCCTCTCACCGAGGCCACCCAACACATCATGAACAAAGAGCGCATCGCTCTCATGAACAAGGGCGCGCTGATCATCAACTGCGCACGCGGAGGTCTCATCGATGAGGTCGCTCTGAAAGATGCGATCGATTCCGGCCACATCGCAGGCTGCGGACTCGATGTTTTCGAAACCGAGCCACCTCCATCCGATCACCCGCTTTTCTCCGTGAAAAAGCACATCGCCTTCACGCCCCACCTCGGTGCTTCCACCAACGAGGCTCAGGAAAATGTCGGAATCGAAGTCGCTATCCAAATCCGCGATTTCCTCACTACCGGTGAAATCCGCAACGCGATCAACATGCCTTCGCTGGATGCCGCCGCCATTGCCGCTGTCGGCCCGTATCTCGATCTCGCCGGTGCGCTTGGCACCCTCCTCGCAAAGCTCGGCCCAGCCAACCCGGATTCGATCCGCGTCTCATATCATGGCGATCTCGCCACCAAGGACACTGGCCTGATTTCCCGCACCGCCCTGTTCCGCCTACTCTCTTGCTCGCGCTCAGATGGCCAGGTCAACCTTGTCAACGCACCCGCTGTCGCCAAATCCATGGGACTCGACCTCGTCGAATCCACCATCAGTGCCCAAACCGAGTTCAATGATCTCCTCGTCGTGGAACTCCGCAAAGGCGATGAAAAATTCCGCGTCGCCGGTACCATCATCGGTCGTAGCCCTCGAATCGTGGAAATCGACCGCTTATTTGTCGATACCCCGATCAAAGGTCATTTCCTCATCGTCCGCAACGACGACCGGCCCGGCATCGTTGGAGCTGTCGGCACGATTTTAGGAAACTCCGGTCAAAACATTGCCAACCTTTCTCTGGCTCGCAACAAGTCGGAAAGAAACGCTCTTTCCATTATCGAACTCGATGATCCACTGCCAGCCGATATTATGACCGCGATCCGGGCCGTTCCTGGTGTCACCTCAGCCACTGGAATCAGTCTCTAAAAAACGAAACTTCTCCTTGCCAACCACCAACTCAGGTTTCTAATCTCATTCAAGTATGAAAAAACTCTTGTTCATCACTGCAAGTGTTGTCGCCCTCTCCGGGATGGCAGCTGCCGACATCCAAGCACCTCCGGGCTCGCAATACACTTCAACACGCAAACTTGGCCGCGCGATTGGTAACATCCTCTATGCTTTCGCGGAAGTCCCCGAAATGATGGTTCGCAGAACCGATTCATACGGTGCCAAAGCTGGTTATTCCTACGGCGTCGTCGACGGTACAAACCGTGCTTTCAAACGTCTCGGCTACGGTTTCTACGAACTTTTTACCTTCACCTGCCCGACCTACCGCGGAACTTTCAAGCCTCCATACGAAAAATGCGGGCAAGACAACCGCATCGAAATGAATGTGCATGACGGCCTCTCCGAGTTTCCACCGGAATTGGGCTTCGAGAGCTACTACACCCATTCTCGTAGCCAGAACTACTAAGTTTCGGCTTCTCATCTCACCGGTTCGATCAAACATCGAACCGGTATTTTTTTGCCTATTTCTGCCGCATTGCCTGAAATCTCATATTCTACGAAAATTTCGCTTGTCCTAATCCGCGATTTCCATCAATTTCCCCGCCCGCCCGAAAACGGGCATTTCGAAAACGTTACATCATGTCAGTCTCTCTCCGTCTCAACCGCAAGGGCACCAAGGATCGCCCTTACTACAAAATCGTAGCCGTCGACAGCCGCAAACGTCGCGATGGTCGTTACATCGAACAACTCGGCACCTACAACCCTCTCGTCGAAGGTGAAAACTACGAGATCGATCTCGCCAAAGTTGAAAAATGGCTCGCTGTCGGTGCCAAAGCTTCGGAGACCGTTAACAGCATGATCCGCAAAGCCCGCACCGCGGCTACCAAGTAATTTGGGATCATTGATACTCTCTCACTAACCGCATCCTTCACGGGATGCGGTTTTTTTATTACAAATTAACATGCTCCGGGAAAACTTCGAACAGTTCATGCAACGCTGCCTGCACGATCCGCAGCGCGGTTACTATTCGAAACATATACGCTCCATCGGTTCACGAGGAGATTTCACCACCGCGCCCGAACTCTCCGACTTGCCCGCGAAAGCGATTGCCGCATGGGCAAGCAAAGCCATGAGATATCACCAGACACGTCACCTGATCGAAATCGGCCCCGGTTTGGGAACCCTCGCAACGCAGGTCATCAGGCATCTACCTCTGGTGCAACGATGGACCACGAAACTTCACTTGGTCGAATCCTCACCCACCCTGCTAGCTCATCAGAAAAATACTTTGGGAAAACGCGCCATGTATCATACCTGCATCGATGAAGCCATCAGAGCATGCGGCGGCATAGCCATTGTATACTCGAACGAATTGGTCGACGCTTTTCCTGTCAGACTTTTCCAAAAAAATCCGACCCAATGGATGGAAATTTTCATCGAACACGAAAAAAAACAGGCTCGTGAAATCCTTATTCCGCTCGAATCACTTCCTGAATCATCTATTTTTTCGCAAGATTTCCCTAGTTATCAGCGAGTTGAAGTCCACGAGTCCTATCAACAATGGCTCAAATCATGGCTACCCTTATGGAAAAAGGGTGAAATGCTGACGATCGATTATGGAGACACTGCCGATCGGCTCTATCACCGAAAACCTAACGGTTCGCTACGCGCCTATTTTCTTCAGCAAAGAATCGAGGGTGCCGGCATCTACCAGAACCAAGGACTCCAGGATCTCACTGCGGATGTGAATTTCACCGATCTGATCGAATGCACCAAACCCTGGCTCGATCATCATCAAGCGGAAAATTTTGCGGATTTCCTCAAACCACACAGCTCTCTTGCGGATTCGGATTTGCTTGATGCCTGTCGCCATTTCACTTGCCTGCGCCAGTCACCACATAATAGATACATGTAAAAATTGATGCCGATGGATTGACACCACCACGCTGCTTGACCATCTTGACATCCTACAAAACCCCCAGCTCTTCAAAAGCTAAGTCAAACAAAACCTCTTTCCATCCAATCCAGTGTTCTCAAACGAAGACTATCTCGCAGATCTACTTGTCGATGCAGGCATCCTAGCCGATGACCAACTCACAGAAGCCAAAGCCTCCATGCCTCGTGGCGAGAGCATCGTTCAACATCTCATCAAGACAGGCATCATTTCGGAAGAACAGGCAAGTGAGACTCTTGCATTCAATGCAGGCGTCCCCTTCGTCAATCTGAGCCTGCTGAATCTCAATCCAACCAGTATCACAGACTTGCCCGAGGATATCGTTCTCAGATACCGCGCGATCCCCATTTCTGACGACGGCCATTTCCTGACTGTTGCCGTTGCCGATCCTCTCGACTTCGAGACTCTGGACAGCCTTCCCCACGCAACCGGCCGTGAGCTCAATTACACCTGCGCCACACCATCGGACATCAGTGCGCATCTCAAGGAGTTCTATCACTCGAAAGAAGAACCCAAAGCACCCAAAGAAGACGGCTTTCAGATTTCCACCGGAGACTCAGAAGCCGGAGTCGAAGCCAACGACGCCCCAATCATCCGCCTCGTCCAACAAACTCTGACAGAAGCTTTCCGGCTCAGGGCATCCGACATCCATATCGAACCACTGGAGACCTCCGTGAGGGTCCGTTATCGCCTCGACGGCAAATTGGTGCATGTCGATTCCTATCCCAAAAAGCTGCTTCCTGCAATTATCGCACGCCTCAAGGTCATGAGCGGTTCGATGTCCATCGCGGAAAAACGACTCCCCCAGGACGGACGAATCCAGCTCAAGATGGGCGAAAAGGAAGTCGATCTCCGCGTTTCCTCGGTTCCTTCCAACCATGGCGAATCCATCGTCATGCGTATTCTTGATAAAACCGCATTGTTGCTCGGTCTTCCAGAACTCGGATTTTTCTCCGACGATCAATCCCAATTCGAAAAACTCCTCGGCCTCCCAGATGGTATCATCCTTGTCACAGGACCGACCGGCTCGGGTAAAACCACCACACTTTACGCCTGTCTCAACGTTATCAACCGCCCCGACAAGAAAATCATCACGGTTGAAGATCCGATCGAATACGAGCTTTCCGGTATCAACCAAGTCATGGTGAAAACCGATATAGGCATGACCTTCGCCGCAGCTCTCCGAGCCATGCTCCGGCAGGCACCCAACATCATCATGATCGGTGAGATTCGGGACGCGGAAACCGCAAACATCGCAATCAACGCTTCTCTAACAGGTCACTTGGTTTTTTCCACCCTGCACACCAACGACGCCCCATCCGCCATCGCCCGTCTCGCCGACATCGGCGTCAAACCCTTCCTGATCGCCTCAGCGGTTCGGTCCGTGCTCGCTCAACGTCTCGTTCGCAAACTCTGCCCGATTTGCAAAGCACCTGACGAACTCACTGAAAAACAAATTCGCGCACTTCACTTGGATCCTTCGCGTTTGAGTGACGCCTCAATATACGGACCAAACGGCTGTGAAAAATGCCGTGGCAACGGATTCCGCGGACGGATGGGTATCTTCGAACTTTTCAACATCGATGACGAAGTCCGCAATCTCATCAACGCCGAACAATCCACTAACCAACTGCGCAGACGCGCGCGCGAACTAGGAATGCGCACGCTGCGCGAAGACGGAATTCGTAAAATCCTCGCCGGACTGACCTCCGCACAGGAAGTGATTCACACAACCATGGGCGACGCCGAATAACGCTTCATCAAAAAAACCTTCGCTTTTCCCAAATCATGGATAATCGCCAACTTTTAGAACTTTTCCAATCCAGAGGCATGATCGATTCCTCTCTCGCAGAGGAAATCCTGTCAGAAATCGAAAACAGTGGAAAAACCGTACCCGAGCTACTCGAAGACTTCGGCGTCATTCAGCACCGTGATGATGTCTGGCCGGTCGTCGCAACAGAACTCAGTGCATCAACAGTCGAACTGAGAAACTGGTCTCCGCCAGAGGCGCTTCTCGCTCTCGTTCCCGCCGGAATCGCACGACTCCACGGCGCGCTCCCTGTCAACTTCGACAACCATGGCCTGCATGTGGCTCTTGTTGATCCGCTCAACCCACAAACCGTTGAAGACCTTCGTTTCACGCTCGGTCGGGAAATTGTCGTTGCTGTTGCTCCGGACTATTTGGTCGAAGCCAAGATCAACGAATGTTACGGCGGTGAAGGCCGCGCGATGGAAGATATTATCAGCCAGCTCGATTCGTCGTTGGATGATATCAACCCTGCCAATCCGGAAGCCGAGGCAAACTCCGCGCCCATTGTCCGCTACGTCGATCTCGTTCTCTATCAGGCGATCAAGGAAAAAGCTTCTGACATCCATTTCGAGCCCTTCGAAAAAGACTTCAAAATCCGCTACCGTGTCGATGGCGCGCTCTATGAAATGGCACCGCCGCCTCTTCATCTGGCACTTCCCATCATCTCCCGCGTCAAAGTCATGGCCAACATGAACATCGCGGAGCGGCGGATCCCCCAGGACGGTCGAATCGTCAAACAGATTGGTGAAAAACAGGTCGATATGCGGGTTTCCACTCTTCCAACTCACCATGGAGAATCAGTGGTGCTGCGTGTTCTTGACCGCTCTTCCGTCAACCTCAGCCTGGAAAACCTCGGTCTTCCACCGAACATTTATGAATACATCGGGGATACCATTGAAAAGCCTAACGGGATTTTCATTGTCACAGGCCCAACCGGTGCCGGTAAAACCACCACATTATACGCCGGTTTGCGCCGCATCAATACCATCGACGCGAAACTCCTCACTGCTGAAGACCCCGTCGAATATGATATTGATGGGATTATTCAGATCCCTATCAACGAAGCAATCGGGTTGGACTTTCCACGGGTGCTGAGAGCCTTCCTTCGTCAGGATCCGGATCGTATCATGATCGGAGAGATGCGAGACAAGGACACCGCAACGATCGCCATCCAGGCAGCACTCACCGGACACCTTGTTCTGTCCACCCTACACACCAATGACTCAGCCGGCGCAGTCACGCGTCTTATCGATATGGGTTGTGAACCGTTCCTTGTCGCCGCTTCGTTGGAAGGAGTTCTTGCCCAACGCCTTGTCAGAACCATCTGCAAGGACTGCATCAGCCCTTACGAACCCAGCGAGGCCATTCTCTCTCAACTCGGCGTATCCCCTCATGAGTTGGGTGATAAACAATTTTTCACCGGATCAGGCTGTGATGTCTGCGGTCAATCCGGCTACCGTGGGCGTGCTGGTCTCTACGAACTGCTCAACATCACGGAGCCTATCCGCGAACTGATCACCAACCGCGCACCTACCGTGGTGATCAAACAGAAGGCGATCGAACTCGGAATGAACACGCTTCGCGAGGACGGACTTCGCAACATTTACCTCGGAAAAACCACTATCGAAGAGGTTCTGAAATATACCTAAATTTCTGCTTCTGATCGGCGAAAAATTCACTACATTCACTGAAATAAATTAAAAACACCCATGCCAAACTTCATTTATTCCGCACTTGATGCCAAAGGCGAGCAAACCGATGGCGTAATATCAGCAGCTACAGAGGCCGAGGCAATCCAGATGCTGCGTGGCCAACATTTGTTCCCTACTCAAGTCTTCGAGGAAGGATCTGCAAAAATGCCCGCAGCAACCAAGATCGCAAAAAAAACCAAGCCCAAGAGCGGTGGCAAAACAGCAAGCGCTCCTGCCGGTAAGGTGACGGGTTCGATCAAACCAAAAATCCTGATGATTTTTACTCGGCAGCTGGCCACGCTGATTGATGCCGGCCTTCCGTTGCTGCGTTCTCTAACCGTTCTCGCCAAACAGGAACCCAATCCCGTATTAAAATCGACGATCAACGCGCTGGCAGATTCTGTCCAGGGAGGTTCCACTTTCTCTGAATCTCTTGCCCAACACCCGAGGATTTTCAACAAGCTTTTCGTCAACATGGTCAAAGCCGGTGAGCTTGGAGGTGTTCTTGAAGTCGTACTCAACCGCTTGGCCGAATATCAGGAAAAAGCCCAAAAACTGAAAAACAAAATCGTTTCAGCAATGGTCTATCCGGCAATCGTCATGTTCATTGCCGTCGCGATCCTCGTATTCCTCATGATCGTGATCGTTCCTGAGTTCGAAAAAATGTTCGATGATAACGAAGCCGACCTTCCACCACTTTCTCAAGTTGTTTTCGGATTCTCCCGATTCTGCTTGGCCACACCCGTCTCCATCATTCCGAACGTCGTTTGGATGTTTGTTGTGGGTTTCCTTTTCTATCTCGGTTTCAAAGCCTATGGAAAAACCAGCGGTGGTCGCACAAACATTGATCGGATGAAACTTCATCTTCCCGTATTTGGAGACATCCAACGCAAATCCGCGGTCTCTCGTTTCGCCAGGACGCTAGGAACTTTGGTGACTTCCGGCGTACCCATCCTTCAGGCTCTCAACATCACCCGCGACACCGCGGGCAATGTCATCATTTCGAATGCCATTTCAAAAGTTCATGAAGCGGTCAAAGAAGGTGAATCTATCGTGACCCCCCTTTCATCCAGCGGCGTTTTCCCGAACATGCTTATCTCGATGGTCGATGTCGGTGAGGAAACCGGTCAGCTTCCCGAGATGTTGCTCAAAATTGCCGATGTATATGATGATGAGGTCGATAACGCCGTTACCGCCCTCACTTCCATCCTGGAGCCCATCATGATTGTATTCCTCGCTCTTGTGGTCGGAACCATCGTCTTCGCGCTCTTCCTCCCACTGATCAAAATGATCTCCACCATGAGTGATCAATCCTGATCGATACGCGCCCAATCTTTCACGAAAGATTCCCCACACAACCATGAAACGAAATTTCCGTAATCATCATTCCTCAGGTTTCACCATGATGGAGATCCTGATTGTGATGTCCATCATCGCAGTTCTCGCCGCCCTGAGCATGGGTGGCCTGATGTTTGCGAAGGAAAAGCAGAGAAACAGTAAAGCCGAGATTCAGGTCAAACTCCTGTCCAAAGCCATTCAGGACTATCAGTTGGACAATGGGGATTTTCCCGGCGAGGAAAATGCCGGTGATAACGATGGGACAGGTGAATCCAACACGCTTTTTCAAGCACTCTACTGGGACAGTGATGATGACGGAGACGGCATGGATGAAGACTCACCAGATGAAGATCAAACGGTTTATCTGTCAGATTTGGATCCCGCAAACGATAGCCAACAGTGGATCGAAGGAGCCGGCTCATCCGCTACAATCATCGACCCATGGAAAAACGAATTTCGTTATCGCCGTGGCAACAATGCCATAAACCCCGATTTTGATATCTGGTCAGCGGGTAAAGATGGGGAATCCCAAGGCGATGCTTCTGATGACACCGACAAGGACGATATCACCAACTACTGATCACTCCTTCACGGGCAAATGCCATTTCTGGCCGCCCTCAAAAAAATCCTTCATTTCAGGATACTGCTCCACAATCAGCTTCTGCTCGTGCGGACCTCTGACCGCAACTTGAAGCTGCATGGAAATGAAGAACAGAATCACAACGAGCGTCACCCTGAAAACCCCGAGAGGTTTCACGACAACTTTGTGTTGCCCCATATAATCCCAGATCGGTTTGCCGATACGGCGCGTGGTGAACCAACTCATCAACTGGCAAATCATCGCCAGCACGCCCCAACCAAAACCTACCCCCGCAATCATCACACGAGTGGATCGCCAGATCGAAGATTTGAAACTTAGTTTACTATCGTCTTCATTGATCACCCGAATTCCAAGCAGCCACTTCCCGGGAGTCGTGCCAAATCGGTGCAACAGCCATGACTCTGCGGCAAACCAAGGAATGAAAATCGTAAGTACCACCCATAAATTCGTGATCATCGCTCCGATATCACGGCCCACCACATACATCAGCAACCACCACGCGGCCGCATAAACGGACATGTCCAACCATCTCGCCCAAAACCTCCTGAGCAGATGGGTTTTGCCCGCCAGCCGGATCTGCACAGGCAGCGGCGGGGTTGGATCGCTTTCGACGGATGAGGTGGATTCGGTTTTTTGATCGAAATCATTTTTGAAGATTTCGATTTCTTCCAAACGAACCCACTTCGGTAAACCTTCATGCCATGCGAGGTCATTGCGGGAGACTTGACCGGACTCAATCCGGCTTCTCACCTCGTAATCCCGCAGAGGCCCGAGCTTCTTGCCATTCTGAACCAACCAAATTTCCATAGACTAGAGGTTTCTCAAAGACTTCGCTGCATCACTGCGTGCGGCAAAAAATGCCGGCACCAGAGCGGCAAGCGAACAAAGCACAAACGCCATTAAACCAATCACCGCCTGCTCCCAGGCATTGTTGTAAGCAGGCAAAACCGCGAAGCCGGTGAGGGACTCCGAAAACGGATCGAATTTCAACGCCCTAAGTCCCTCTTGCAGAGCACCACGGAAATGAATCACCAATCGACCCAATCCGATTCCCAAAAGGGCTCCGAGAACTCCCAACAACATGCCCTGATATAAAAAGACGCGAACGATCTGGCCCGGTGCCGCCCCAAGGGACTTCATCACGCCGATCTCCCTGCGTTTCTGGATCGTCACGGTAAACATGACCGCCATCATCGAAAATGCCGAGATCAGCACGATGAACGAAAGAGCGAAATACATCATCATCCGTTGCTGGTTGATGAGTCTGAAAAAGGGTTTGAACTGATCCCCCCAAGTCTCGACCATATTGCCTTCAACCATGCGCTGCCTGACCTCAATCGCGATTTGTTCCGCCTGATAAGGATCGTCCAAACGCAACGCAACTCCCTGCACCTCATCCCCCAATCCCGCCAAGTCCTGGGCCAGCGGCAGTGGCACGAAAATATCCGGAGTCATCGCCATCTGCGATGCTGAATAAATTCCGATCACCTCGACCTCCTTCGGTAAAACCAGGCTTTTTATTCCTTTGAGAATCTGACCGTCCAACTCCGCCGTATCGGTTTTGGACAAGCCCTCGAAGGCTTTGTCGATCTTGGCTTTGTCACTTTCCTGAAAATGATATACCACTTCTTCCGGCTCCCGTTGTCCCGCCTCCATGGCATTCAGGAGTTCGTAAAGCAACTCACGCTCCGGTTCACGGATGTTTTCACGATAGATACCGATCAGGTTGTCATAGGTTTTTTGAAACGCATCGACAGTGATCTGATAGGTTTTTCCGGTTTTCTTCCACTTCCCTGTTAACACTGCGGAAACTTCCGCCCAAACATCTGGAAACGCTTCTCTCACCACAGGACTCTCAGTGACCTTGTAGGCATCCATCACACTCTCGAAATTGCGCGTTGAATACAGCCGCATCTTGTCACCGATATTCAATCCGAACTGCTCCGCAACAATAGAGGAAACCACCGCCCTGTCATCCAAACCCATGTCCGCACTGGATTGCGGAAAATTTTTCAAATCCAACATTTCCCGGATACCGCGCACCTGCTGCTTGTCGGATGTATCGATTCCGCGAAAGGCCACAGGGCGTTGCCAGGACCCCACATCCAAAATCACATTGTCGGAAATGAAGGCCGTCGACGCGACCACACCTTTCACATCGGAAATCTTGCTGGCCAACTTCTGCCAAGCAGGCACCTGTTCCTCTCCTTCCTGAACCGGAGATGCCGGGATGGATCTGACCAGAATGTGAGGAGTGAATCCGAGCAAACGGCCTTTTACTTCTCTCTCCAAACCTGCGTAAACCGCCATCACCACGACCAAAACCAAAACCCCAAGCAATACACCGATCAGTGAAATCAGGGTGAATGAGGACAAAACGGCACGACGCGGATTGAGATACCGCTTGGCCAACATGAAACTGAAAGAACGTTTTTTGATAAGGCAGACCTAGCCCCATCTTCGAGCCGGAATCAACCCCGTTCTTTGCGGAAAACGCCGATTCAATATTCGCGGCACAACATCCATTCGGCGATCTCACGAAGTCGCTTTCCGGATTCACCGAAAATATCCAACGCGGCCAGCGCCTCCTGCGTCAAGCGCTCGGCCTCTTTTCGGGAAGGCTCCAGCCCCCAAACCGACGGATAAGTGGATTTATTCGATGCCTCGTCCTTGCCCGCTGTCTTGCCGAGCTTCTTCGAAGTCTGCGTCACATCCAAAATGTCATCGATCACCTGAAAGGCCAGACCGAGCGAATATCCATAAGAACCCAAGGCCTTGATTTGATCGGGCGATGCGTTCGCAGTCATTCCGCCAAGCCTTAAGGAAGCGACCAACAAGGCTGCGGTTTTGGCCTCGTGGATTGCGATCAGTTGAGATTTGTCCAATTGCTTGCCCTCGCCGTCGAGATCGAGAACCTGACCACCGATCAGTTTTCTGCTTCCACCTGCGGATGCCAGCTCAGCCACCATATCCCCAACGGAATATCGCTCCGTCGGATTCGCTTTCACCAACAGGGCAAAAGCCTCGGTCAGCAAGGCGTCACCACACAATACCGCCATACCTTCGCCGTAGACCTTATGACAGGTCGGACGACCGCGCCTGAGATCGTCATCATCCATGCAGGGCAAATCATCGTGCACCAACGAATAAGTATGCATCAACTCCACGGCACACGCGGCCACCATGGCGGATTTCGTATCTCCGCCACAAGCTTCCGCTGCCGCTATGCACAACACAGGTCTCAAACGTTTGCCACCCGCGAAAACGGAATGACGCATCGCCTCATGGATCACTTCCGGAGTTTCGATCGGTGTGGGTAAAAACTCATCGAGCGCGGTATCCACCATGGACACAACGGAATCGATATACTCGCGAATGTCGGCGCTCACGGTTTTGAATTTGTTAGAGAATTTCAGCGATTTGTACGGCGTTCAACGCAGCTCCTTTTCGTACCTGGTCACCAACCACCCACAGATCCAAGGCGTTGTCCAACACCAGGTTTTTGCGGATTCGTCCAACCAGACAATCATCCTTGCCGGTCGTATCCAACGGCACAGGGAAAAGTTTCTCCGCAGGATTATCCATCACGAGGATGCCTTTTCTGCCCTCATAGGCGGATTTGGCCAATTCGACATCCACCTCACGACGGAACTTCGCAGTGATTGATACGGAATGCGAGCGATAGACTGGAACGCGAACACAAGTGCAGGAAACTTTCAGTTCAGGATGGTCGAGAATCTTCCGACCCTCGTAAGCCATTTTCATTTCCTCCTTCGTATATCCGTTTTCGGTAAATACATCCACCTGTGGAATGACATTGAAGGCAATCTGGCGCGGATAAACTTTCGGCATGAACGGCTCTCCCGCTGTGATCGCCTTGACCTGCTCTTCCAGCTCAATAATTCCCTGGGCACCTGAACCGGAAACAGCCTGGTAACTTGAAGCGATGATGCTCTCCAAACCAAACTTTTCGTGCAGCGGTGCCAAGGCCATCAGCGAGATGATGGTGGTGCAGTTCGGATTCGCGATAATCCCTTTCGGCCTGTTTTTCGCAGCCTCGGGATTGATCTCGGGAACCACCAGCGGCACCCCTTCCTCCATACGGAACGCCGAGGAATTGTCGATCACCACCGCTCCCGCCGCAGCGGCAGATGGAGCGAATTCCTTCGAAATCCCTCCGCCTGCGCTGAACAAGGCGATATCCACACCTTGGAAAGAATCATGAGTCAGCTCTTTCACCACAATTTCCTTACCCCGAAAAGTCATGGTCTTTCCCGCCGAACGAGCGGATGCAAGCAAGGTCAGCTCGCTCAATGCAAAATTCCGCTGCTCCAAACAGAGCAGCATCTCTACGCCGACGGCACCCGTCGCTCCGACTATCGCCACATGAGGTAATTTCATTTTTTTAGTATCACCGGCTATGCCGGGGGCGAGACGCTAAGGTCATCTCACTGCTCATGCAATCCCTAAGCGAATTTCCAAAAAGTTAAGCTTTCTTGACATTTCAGCCTTAATGGTCTTCAACTGCCCCACACCCTTACATGGCCAAACCCAAGTTCACAGCTCAGAAACTTGCGCGTGTGGAGTCGAGAATCCGAGTGATTAAAGGCACCAATCGACTCCTCAACCTTGTCACGGCCTTGTCGTTCGGTTGTTTGGTCGTCGCTTACGCTTATCCTCAAAAACGCGAAAACGACAAGCTGCAGGCTCAACTCCGTCGCGCCCAAGAACGGGAAATCGCTACTCTTGAGATCAAGAAATACCGGGAAATCGAACTTCATGCCCTACGTGAAGACCGATCTTATCTCGAAATCCACGCGCGGGATCGTCTCAACTACTATCGCGAGGGCGAGAAGGTGCTCCGCTTCGAGCGCAACCGCTAACCCAAGCAACCTCCGCTCAAGCGTTCCCGATTGACCCAAACTCCTTACCCGGCTTACAACCCCTGCATGCCAACCCTGACGAAGGCTTTTTTCCTCTCACTGATCTTTCTCGCGCCGTTGTCGAATGCCGAGCACGTCATTGTTTGCGGAGGCCCTGCTCTCCGCGCTTGGGAAGATTACCGGATTGAGGATGATCGCCATGACCGTTGGTGGGCCAATTTTGTTCGTGCTTCCACCCTGCGTATGGCGGAAATCCGCACCACTTACGGAAAAGATGCGCCGCTCGTCTGGCTGGTTTACAAACCCGGATACGATGCCAGAGGTCGAGAGGATAACAAACCCTACACCACTTGGATTGCCGAACAAGCCGCCAAACGCAACGCCACACTGATCTGGTTCAACTCCACCAGAGACTACATCTCGAAAATCAACTCCCGTCCTCGCAAGTCCGTCCTGACCTACGACTTTTTCGGACATTCCAACAAACATGCATTCATGTTCGATTACGGCAGTGACATCATGGCAGCATCGATTGCCGTTCTTCATGAACGCGACCTTTCCAAACTCGATTCCTCCATTTTCGCCAGAGATGCCGTTTGCAAATCCTGGGGTTGCCACACTGGCGCTTCCATGTCCAAAACATGGAAAAAACACCTCGATCTCCCACTCATCGGAGCCAAAGGCAAAACCACCTACACCATGGTCGGACACGGCGAAATGCCCAAGGGCTACGGCGGCTGGACCCGATAAAACCATCCGTAATTTTCTAACAAATCAACTTTCCCATCATGACTCTCAAAGAACTTCAAGAACTCCACTCGCTTCCTTTTTTCGAACTCATCCAAAAATCCCGTAAGGTTCATGAGGAAAATTGGGATAAACCGGAAGTCCAGCTCTGCACGCTGCTATCCATCAAAACCGGCGGTTGCTCCGAAGACTGTTCTTACTGCGCCCAATCCGCCCGCTACAAATCCGGAGTCGAAAGCGAACGCCTCATGTCCAAATGCGATGTGCTCGAGCGCGCGAAAGTCGCCGCAGAAACCGGCTCGACCCGTTTCTGCATGGGAGCGGCGTGGCGTGGAGTCCGGGGAGGCACCCAACGTTTCGAACAAGTCCTCGATATCATCCAGGACGTCTCCAAACTCGGAATGGAAGTCTGTGTGACTCTCGGCGAACTCGGCCCGGAAGAGGCCAAACGTCTCAAGGAAGCCGGAGTCACCGCATACAATCACAACCTCGACACCTCACCGGAACATTATCCGAACATCGTGACTTCCCATACCTATGAAGACCGACTCCGCACCATCCAGAATGTTCAGGACGCGGGAATGTCCGTCTGCTGCGGCGGAATTCTGGGTCTTGGAGAAACGATCACAGACCGGCTCCGCATGTTGGAAATCATTTCCAATTTCAGCCCTCAACCCGAATCCGTCCCCATCAACTCCTTGATGCCAATGCCCGGCACACCGCTCGCAGAGAATCCACAAGTCGACACTTTCGACATCGTCCGCATGATCGCAGTGACGCGTATCGCAGTCCCAAAAGCCAAAGTTCGCTTATCTGCAGGCCGCACCCGCTTGTCCGACGAAGCCCAGGCCCTGTGCTTCTTTGCGGGAGCCAACTCCATTTTCTATGGAGACAAACTTCTCACCGCCGAAAACCCGTCGGTTAAAAAAGATCAGGCTCTTCTCGCAAAACTCGGCCTTTCTCCTCTGGCACCGGTTCTGCCCCAATGCTCTCCCGAGGTCGCCACTGTGTGAAATTGGAAATTTTTTGAAAAATTCCTGAATAAAGCCTGATTCGATCCGTCAAAGCCAATCGAGAAGACCATCGAAAATGAATCACTCAAATTCCTTGCGCTTCCTTCAGAATCCATTATTTGTTTAACAACTCCTAACTAAACTATGAAAAAATTAGCTCTACTCTTTGTCGTCGGTGTTTCCAGCATCACACTTAGCAACTGCACCGCTCCAACCGGACCAAACACCCAGCGTGGTGCTGTCGCAGGTGGTCTGCTTGGTGCAACCGCAGGTGCAATCGTCGGCCACCAGACCGGACGCACACTTGAAGGCGCAGCCGTCGGTGGTGCCCTCGGTGCAGGAACCGGTGCGGTTCTCGGCAACTCCAAAGACTGAAATCAAGGTTACCTGTTTAACCTAGTCTAACATCTCTCAAAAACCGCAAGGCCTCGAACCTTGCGGTTTTTTGTTTTGGCGATTTGTCGAGAAATGCTTTGCTATTCCAAAATATCCCACTATGACCACGCCCAGATGACTCCGTCATCCAGCTCGCCTAGGTTTGCGAGTGCTTTTTCCGGTCTACATCGATGAGAGATTGCAAGAGGTTCAATCCATCTCATCGATCCCTGCCAGCCGCCGATATCGGCATCCGCTGGCGTTTTAGAAAATAGACATGACTCCTACATTTGACGCGATGGCTCTTGCCGCGCCCCTGAAACAAGTTCTCAACGAACTCAACTACACCACTCCTTCACCCGTCCAAGCCCAAGCGATCCCGCTGCTCCTGGAAGGCCGTGACCTTCTCGGTTGCGCCCAAACCGGCACCGGAAAAACCGCATCCTTCGCATTGCCCATCCTCAATGCGCTGCATAACGATCCCCGTCCGGTCCGGTCCAGACAATGCCGTGTCCTCGTCCTCGCTCCCACCCGCGAACTCGCCGGACAAGTCGCCAAAAGCTTTTCCACCTACGGAGAAAAAATCCGCTTCCGCCTCACCACCATCTGGGGCGGTGTCGGCCAACGCCCGCAAGTCAACGCCATGCGCGCCGGTGTCGATGTCCTCGTCGCCACTCCCGGCCGCTTGCTCGACCTCATCGACCAGAACTGCGTCGATCTCTCAGCCGTCGATTTCTTCGTTCTAGATGAAGTCGATCGCATGCTGGACATGGGATTCCTTCGCGATGTGAACCGCATTGTCGATCTTCTCCCCAAGAAAAAACAATCCCTGTTTTTCTCCGCGACCCTCGCCCCTAACATCGTTTCTCTCGCCCAAAAAATCCTCCACGATCCCGCCCGCGTCACCATCACTCCGGAAGTGACCACCGCCGAGCGAATCCAACAGAAACTCTGCTTCATCGATCGCGGCAATAAATTGCAACTCCTGCAACAGCTTCTTGAAAAACAAAGCCAAGCCAAAGAAGCCAAGCTGACCATCGTGTTCGGCCGGACCAAACACGGCTCCAACAAACTCGCCCAAGCCCTGACCGCCGCCGGCTACGAAGCCGAAGCCATCCACGGCAATAAATCCCAAGCCCAGCGCGAAAAAGCCCTCGCAAAGTTCAAACAAGGCCTCGTTCCCGTTCTCGTCGCCACCGACGTCGCCGCTCGCGGGGTCGATGTGAAAGACATCGGATTGGTCGTAAACTACGACCTCCCCAACGAGCCCGAGGCCTACGTCCACCGCATCGGCCGGACCGGTCGCGCCGGAGCCGATGGCCTCGCCGTCTCCTTCTGTGCCGAAGATGAAATCGATTTCCTCCGCGACATCGAGAAGCTCATCAAAAATCAAATTCCCCGCGACATCACCCATCCTTGGCACAGCGACAACCTTCAGGACAAACACCGCACCGGCTTCAAACCCCCTAAAGTCAAACAAGGCGTTGGCGGCGGACGCGGCGGCCAGCAAAACTCTGGCGGAGCCCGCCGCAACGGCCAATCCTCCTCCCAGTCCAGCCAAAGCCGCACCAGCGGAGCAGCCAGACGCCGCTCGCGGCGCTAGGGGGAAAATTTTCAGCATTCCATTTTCAGGAAGAAGACTGAAAAACTGAAAACCAGCAACTTTTTAACTGAAGCCGGAAAAATGCTTGCATTTTTTCGGCTTCATCCATAAAAACCGCGCCCCTTCAGCCACCTCACAACAACGAAGACCCGGGGAAAACCAAGTGGCAGGCCTTCAAAATCGCTCGCTCTGATTCAAGACGGGACAACTCTTACACATATCATGATCAACGAACTCATCTCAGAAATGGTGGACGCCGGCGTTCACTACGGTCACCAAACCAAAAAGTGGAACCCGCGCATGAAGCCCTTCCTCATGAAGGACAAAGGCGGAATTTACATCATCAACCTTGAGAAAACCGTCCAGCAGCTCGACAAAGCAGCAGACTTCCTTTCCGACCTCGTCAGCAAAAACAAAAGCATCCTTTTCGTAGGCTGCAAACGCCAGGCACAGGACGCCATCCGCGAAGCCGCTGAAGCTACCGGTCAACACTACGTCAACCATCGCTGGCTCGGTGGCATGCTCACCAACTCCACCACCGTTCGCAAATCCGTCGAGCGTCTTCGCTACCTCGAAAACATCGAGAAGCAGCCTGAGTTCAAATCCATGTCCAAAAAGGAACTCGCCGCACTCGGCCGCGAGCGTGAAAAACTCCTCCGCAACCTTCGCGGCGTTCGCAACCTTGAGAAAAAGCCTGACGCCATCGTCATCGTTGACTCCGCCCGCGAAACCATCGCTGTCGCCGAAGCCCAGCGCCTCGAAATCCCTATCGTCGCCATCGTCGACACCAATGCGGATCCGGCCAAAGTCGATTACCCCATCCCGGGCAACGATGACGCGATCCGCTCCATCCGCATCATTCTCCAGAACCTGGTCGATGCCATGCTCGCCGCCAAAAAGAACTAATTTCCGATATCCAATCTCCCAACCAGCATGATCACCGCATCAATCGTTAAAGAACTTCGCGATAAAACCAACGCCGGCATGATGGACTGCAAAAAAGTCCTCACCGAAACCAACGGCGATATCGAAGCCTCCATCAAACTCCTCCGCGAGCGCGGCATCGCCAAAGCCGGTGCCAAAGCCGACCGCGAGGCCAACGAAGGCATCATCACCGCCCGCGTTAACGACGCCGGCACCACCGGCATCCTCCTCGAAGTGAACTGCGAAACCGACTTCGTTTCCAAAAACGAAAACTTCCAGGCCTTCGTCTCCGACATCGCTGACAAACTCGCCGGCACCGACGCCGCCGACCACGCAGCCGCCCTCGCCGTTTCACACGGTGGCAGCTCGCTCGAAGACTTTGTCAAAGCCAAGGTCGTGGAACTCGGTGAAAACCTCCAGTTCCGCAAATATGTCCGTTTCACCGCCGCTCCCGGTGGCGTGGTTGCCTCCTACATCCACCTCGGTGGCAAGGTCGGTGTGCTTCTCGAAGTAGGAACTACCAACGCATCGACCGCTTCCGCAGCCGGCTTCCAGGAACTCATCAAGGACCTCACCCTTCACATCGCGGCTTGCGCCCCCAAAGGCCTCTCCCGCAACGACATCCCTGAGGATATCGTCAATGCCGAGAAAGAGATCTTCCGCGTCCGCCTCATCGAACAAGGCAAACCCGAGAACATCATCGAGAACATCCTCAAGGGACAACTCAGCAAGTTCTTCGCCGAATCCTGCTTCCTCGAGCAAGGCTTCGTCAAAGACCCCGATGTCACGATCACCCAACTCCTCGAACAAAAAGGCAAGGAACTCGGCGACACCCTCACCGTAACCCGTTTCGTTCGCTTCGGACTCGGTGAATAAACCAAATCGCGATGTTTCCTGCTTGACTGATTCTTCAATCCAGCCGATACACCGCGCCCCAACAACGATTTTAAGATACAACCAACGAAAAACATCAGCATGCGTGGAGTGAACGTCAAAAAAGGAGAGCCAGTCGATCGCGCTCTCAAACGCCTCAAAACCAAACTCGATTCCGAGGGCATCCTTGAGGAAATGCGCCGCCGTCGTGCATTCGAAACCCCAACCGAACGCAAGGCACGCAAACTTCGCACCGCTTCCAAGCGTAACAAAGTCAGATGGCGTTTCAGCACCGGCGCACCTTCCGCCGAAGTCGAAACCATCGACCTCACCAACGGTTAATCCATCTCCTGACCAGAAAAGTCAGACAGACCATCTCAAAGCGGGCACCCTACACGGTGCTCGCTTTTTTTATAGTCGGGAATACCCAACCTCAGCCTTGAGCTTTAAAATTTAAAATCTAGTCTTTCCACCATGCTTCAGCGGATCTTCCTTGGTTACGAATCTCCGTTCCTCCACAGTCTGACCAGCTATCTGCTGAATAATACTCCTGATCTTGCTGAAACCCTCATCATTGTGCCGACCACCCAGAGCGGCAGAATCCTGAGGGAAAACCTCGCCGCCGAGGCAGGCGCGATCCTCGCGCCCACCGTCACCACACCCGGGGCGTTGATGCATTTGGACGATCCCTCCATCGCGCCGCGTTGGTTGGAAAAAATCGCTTGGATCGATGTCATGGAATCACTCTCCGCAGAGGACTGGACCGCATACACCGGGCTTTTTCCAAACCCTCCCAATCCCGAAGACGTATCCGCCGACTGGGCGCACTCGCTGGCGGCAGAAATCGTTTCATTGAGAACCACCCTCGAAGAGTCCCTCCACAACCTCTACACATCCGCCAAATTTCTCACCAACACGCCCGAACAGGAACGTTGGGAAAACCTCGCACAGCTCGAGGATCTGATGGAAAAAAAACTCCATACATGGGGATACCAGTCACGATCCAAAGCATTGCGATCCAGCTTTCGTCTGCCAGGAGCATTTCAGAAAATCATCCTCGCTGGCGTCACGGAAATCCCCTCCTGTCTCGCAGATGCCCTGATTGCGTTCGGGGGAAATCTCAGCGTGCTCATCGCGGCACCGGAATCCGAACAGGACCATTTTTCCGAACTCGGAATTCCTCTAACAGTTTGGTCAGAACGCCATCTTCCCGAATCCGCCATTGCCACGGTCTGCGCCGACCCCGCGAGCCAGGCAGATGCCGCCTGCCAAGCCATCGCTGCGATTGGCGCGGACTCCTCCGAGATCGCGCTCGGCAGCGCCGAAGACGCAACCGGCACCATACTCTCCCACCTGCTAGACAAAAAAGGCTGGACCGCTTTCCATCCTGCATCCCGGGGTGCTATGCCATCGCTCCATCGCTGGCTCCACTCATGGAAAAAATGGATTCTCCAGCCGAGCTCACGTCATCTTGCAGCACTGCTCACTCTTCCCGAATCCACCGGACTGATCACCGGAAACCGCGCTCAAATTCAGCTCGACCTCAATCTCTTTCGCGACAATCACCCGACCATCGAGCCCACGGATATCCTCGAACAGCTCTCCAACACTTCATCCCTTGGTCATCTCCGCGATTCCATCCAATCCTTGCTGTTCTCGCGCGATACATTTTTGAAACAGGCCTTTCCAAAAGCGATTCGGAATCATCTCGCCACCCTTGAAATCCAGTCCGATTCCGCCATCTCCACCCTGACATCCATCGATGATTTTCTGGTGAGAGCCACACCGCTGTTCTCTCAACTCAGGCGCAACCATCTCTTCTGGCTGCAAATTCTTCTAACAGAACTCTCCGCACCCGCCTCCCAACCGCCAGCGGATCGGGTGATCGATATCCAGGGTTGGTTGGAACTTCTTTATGAACCCGGAAATCACCTGATCATCTGCGGAATGAACGAAACCTTCGTTCCGGCGCGACCCGGAGGAGAACCCTGGTTGTCGGAAAATATTCGGAACAAACTCGGTATCACCTCGATCTCCAACCGTCACGCGCGAGACTCCTATCTGCTTCACTCGATGATCCGCATGCGGGAAGCCTCGGGCTCCAGCCACTTGTTCTGTGGAAAAACCAGCAGCTCCCAACAAGGCCTACTGCCTTCACGACTGCTGTTGCAGGTGCCACGCGAAAAACTTGCCAACACGGTAAAAAACCTTTTCAGGGAAATCCATCCACCCGAAGCCAATCTCGCATGGGAACGCGACTTTACTTGGCAAACCCCGAAATCCGAACCTCCACAAAAACTCTACGTCACTTCGCTGACCGACTATCTTTCCTGCCCTTTCCGCTTTTATCTCAAGCACATCGTCCGTGCCACCGAGTCCGATCCCGATCGACGCGAAATGAATCACCGAGACTTCGGTTCCCTAGCCCACAACGCGCTCGAAAACTGGGGACAGGATCCTGACGCACGGAAACTTACGAATCCAAAAAAAATCCACGATTACCTCCGTGCGGAACTCCAACGTCTCGCAGCAATCCAGTTCGGTAGCAAACCGCCGGTCGCAGTTCGCATCCAATGCCTGGCCATCGAGCAACGCCTCAAATGGTTTTCCGAAATCCAAGCCAAAGCCTCTCAGGATGGCTGGGAGATTCTTCATGTGGAACGCAAAATCGCCCTCAAATCGAACGGTTTCATCATCAGCGGCAAAGTGGATAGAGTCGATCGCCAACGAGAAACAGGCGCACTCCGGGTGATCGATTACAAAACCGGCAAAGTCGAAAGCACCGAGAGCGAACATCGGAAAAAAATCACGGTATCGACCAAAATCCCCGGACACATCCTCGAAAAATACCCGCCCATCCATACCGTCAGCGACGGCAAGAAAAGCGCAGACTATTACTGGCGCAATCTGCAACTTCCCCTTTACGCCCTCGCGGAAAAAACCGATTCTTCGCCAGACGTCCCTACCCCGTGTTACATCCAACTTGGCACCAGCCAACAGGATGTGAAATTCGTCCCGTGGGAAACCTTCAATCAATCCGATCTCGATTCCGCCACCGCCTGCCTCGATTGGATCACCCACTCGATTTCCCAGCAAAACTTCTGGCCGCCATCGGAATCGGTCAAATACGACGATTACGCGCTCCTCTCCCAGAGCGCACCCCTCGTGGAAGCTTTTACTGTGCCAAACTGACGCAGCCAAAGACACCTTTCCCCAAAGAACTCCTTGCCAAACGCTTCACGATCCCTACCTTGCCGCCCGAGCAGGAGTCCCCTTATCTCCGATGTCCGCATCCGGCACCCTTTTTCTCCAATCATTCGTTTTTCAGCCTGAAACTCGAATTCTTAGGGCTTGCCAGGAAATCCGGGACCTCCTCGCTTACGGATGGCGGCGTAAATTGCCGGTAATCGATCCCTTCAAGCCCTCTTCCGCAATGGTTGCGGAGGCTTGTACCAGCACCAAAAAGCTGTCGATCGATCACCTTGGCAGTTGCGCGCAGGTCCGTTCCTGCAATGCCGGGGATTCATTTCACCCGACGCGCCGGGCCGTCCGTATAACACTGACCCATGCGAAACCATGTCTACCGAAACACACAACTCCTCACAGCAAGGAGAAAGCCGTCGCCGCCGCTCACGCGGAAGGCAAAACCGTAACACCAGAAACTCCAACCGTCGCGACGATCAAGGACGCCAATCCAGCAGCAGCAACAACAACCGCTCTGGCCGTCAACCAGGCTCCGGCCAGTCCAAACGCCGTTCGATACCTGCTCACAAACTGAGCTGGTGGCAGAAACTCCTGAAAGCCCTCGGCTTCGGTAAAGAAACTGCCAGACCTCCGCGCCCTGAGCGCCGTCCCGATACCGTTGAATCCAAGCAAACCCGCGAACCCCGTCGCAGCAAAACCCGCGATGTCCGCACGGATGCCTCGGCATCTGCTGAGGCCGATGGTAACAAAAAACGCCGTGACCAAGGTGAAAGAAACAACACCCGCCAACGTGGTGGAGATCCTTCAACCGTGGAAAATCGCCGCGTTTATGTTGGAAACCTTTCCTACGACACCACCGAAAGCGACCTTGAAGAGCTTTTCAAAGGCGTCGGAGCCGTTCGCCGCGTGGAGATTGTCTACAATCGTAGCACCCATCGCTCCAAAGGTTATGGGTTTGTTGAAATGCTTGATATCGATGAAGCTAAGCGCACCGTCGAAGTTCTGAACGATCAGTTCTTCATGGGTCGCAAACTCACAGTTTCCGGTGCGAAATCAAAGGATCACGAGGATGCTGAAAAAGAAGAAGGTTCATCCGAACCTGTGCAAACCGTCATTCCTCCTCTCGCTCCCATCCAACCCGTGAAAGAGGAAGTCTTGGACCTGATCCAAGAGTCCGCTCCGGAACCCGCAGCAGCAGAGACTGCAACGGAAATCGCTGCAGAGACCCCAACCGAGGAAGAAAATTCCGAAGAAGAGTCCAAACAAGTGATCAACGCTTAAGAAACCATCATCAACTCAAGAGGTTCTCCGCAAGGGGAGCCTCTTTTTTGTGGCCGATAACGTTTGCTCTTTCACCATCTCGACCAGCTTGTTGAGGTTGAAAGGTTTTACTACATAATCCACCACTCCGTGCTGTTTCAGCAATTTCCCGGTGGGATCATCATCATCGGTGGTCATCATGATGATGGGCATGTGCGACAACTCCGGATCCTCCTTGATGATGTCGACCACATGATACCCGTCGATACCGGGCATGTAGCCATCGATGAGCATGATACTCGGTGAGATCTCTTTCATCATCTCCAGCGCCACCGCGCCATTCATCGCGGATTTGACATCAAATCCCGCCTGATGGATGAAAAACTCCAGCACCCCGTGAACAATCGGATCATCGTCCACAATCAAAACCATGGGCTTGGAAGACGCCGAATCCTCTGACTCGCCGGGATGCTGATGACGACCTTCTACAAATCCATCGATCTGGGAAATCAGATGCGGGATATCACATTCGTCCTTGTTGATAAAATGCGTCGCACCCGCATTCCAAGCCGCCTGCACGATACCGGAAAAACAATAAGAATTTGAAACCACAATCACGGGCAGCGTTTTGGTCGCGGGGTTTTTCCGTATCCATTTCAAAACATCCACCCCACTCATGTCCGGTAAACCGAGATCGAGAATGATCGCTTGGGGTATCGCTTTACCCAGAGTCCTCAGGGTTTCCTCGCCACTGTATGCAACGGAGACCTCATAGTCCGCAGCTTCAAATTGTTCCCTCAAAATTTTCGTAATGAAGTGATCATCGTCAGTAATCAACAGATGTTTCATAAGTCTAGTTTCTTAGATAGGTTTTGATAAACATGTGGGTTTTTCTGAGAGAATTTCGCGTCTGATCCATCAGCGACCGGAGTTTGGTCAAATCCCGCTCTGCCAATGATTCATCCATCTTCAGGAGAATTTCTCCCACTTCATAAATCCCTAAAGTCACGGTCGAGCCCCGGAACTTGTGAACCAGCCGTTTGATCACCTCCACGTCCTTGCTCAACCTGGCTTGCTCGATCAGTTCCAAAATCTCGTCTGCCTGAAGGAAATACGCATCCGCGGTTTCCTGAATCACTGCGGTATCGCCATGGGAAATTCCATGGAGTTTAACCAAATCAACCGGCAGCAGTGGGTGGTTTGCGGACATGACCATTTGGGGTTGGATGAAGGAAGTCCGGCAAAAACCGCCTTTTACCATGGAACCATTCGATTTTGCTTATACTTCAATGCCCCCGACCTTGAACAGGATTTATTAATCCCATCTCATGCCCCTTCGGGCAGTGTCAGCTTGAACTCGGGAATCCTGGCATAGACCCACTCACCATCCTCTTTCTGCGCGAAAAACGCACCATTCACCACAGCCGTCTTCGCGACGATGTGATAACTGTTATAAGAAAAATGATTTCCTGGATGGATCAACGGCTGTTGTCCCACTACCCCGTCTCCCTCGACCACGGTCGTTTCCCCATCCTCCTCCAACACCACCCACTTGCGTCCGCGAAGGGTCAATGGGATTTCGGATGTGTTGAAAATCGATATGAAATATACAAAGGCATGGGGTTTTTCCTCCGTACCCTCCAAGTTCGGCATCAATATCACATTATCCACATTCACACGCAGATCGGGAAACTCCTTGATGTCTTTGGACATGTGGAAACCATTGGAAGTCCTCGACCAAGAAGCAAGTCACAATGAATCAGAACATCACATCTGTTATCCAACCCATCCTTACCATCGCAGGCTCCGACTGCTCGTCAGGCGCAGGTTTGCAAGCGGATCTCAAAACGTTCCAGCACTTCCAACTCCACGGCCTCACCGCTGTGACCTGCATCGTTTCGGAAACCGCGAACATCGTCCGTCGTGTTGACCCCGTCGATCCCTCCATGCTGCGTGATCAGATCCAGCTCTTGCTCGATGCCTTTCCGCTAACCGTCGTTAAAACCGGAATGCTCGGCCCGGAAAAACACGTTCTTGTCGTGGCGGAAATTTTCCAGCGACATCCTGAAATCCGATTGGTGGTCGACCCCGTAATGATCGCCTCGACCGGTGCCAGCCTGATCGAGCCAGACGCCATTACCGCCTATCATGAACGCCTGCTGCCACTCGCCCATCTCATCACCCCGAATCTGCCCGAAGCGGAAACCCTGCTTGGGGAAAAAATTTCATCCATCCATGAGATGAGTGACGCCGCATCCTCTCTCGGACAAAAGTTCAAAAGCGCGGTGCTCGTCAAAGGCGGACACCTGCATTCCGACACCTGCACGGATCTGCTCTTTGATGGGAAGATCGAGCATCGTTTCACCTCTCCGCGCTTGGATGTCAAAGCCTCCCACGGCACCGGCTGCACACTGGCAGCCGCCATCGCCGCCAATCTCGCCCTTGGCCACGATCTGGCCACAGCCGTGTCGATCGCAAAGGATTATCTCAATGACTGCCTGGGCAAGTCCTACCGCTTCGTGAACCGAAACGGTCAAACCATCCACGCACTGAATCAGGGAACGAGTATCTGATCACATCGTCTGAAGAAATCCGCCTCTCAAGCCACCTGCCGATCCACATCTTCTCTCAAATTCTCGATGATGTAATCCTGACGGCTCGGCGTGTTTTTGCCCATGTAGAACGCTAACAACTCTTTCACACCCTTGCCTTCTTCATACTCCACGGGATCCAAACGCATGTCGGGGCCGATCATGAACTTGAACTCGTCCGGTGAAATCTCACCCAGACCTTTGAAGCGCGTGATCTCCGCATTCTTGCCGAGCTTGTTGATCGCTTTCACCCGCTCGTCTTCATCGTAGCAATAGATGGTCTCTTTTTTATTCCGCACGCGGAACAAGGGCGTTTGTAAAATATACAAATGCCCATCGCGAATCATCTCGGGGAAAAACTGCAGGAAAAACGTCAGCAAAAGCAAACGGATGTGCATGCCGTCCACATCGGCATCGGTTGCGATCACGACCTTGTTGTAACGCAAAGCCTCAATACCATCCTCGATGTTCAGCGCCGCCTGTAACAGGGCAAATTCCTCGTTCTCATAGACGATCTTGCGCGGCAGTCCGTAGGTATTGAGCGGTTTGCCGCGCAGCGAAAACACCGCCTGTGTTTCCACATCACGGCTTTTCGTGATCGATCCCGATGCAGAGTCACCCTCGGTAATGAACAGAGTGCTTTCCTCGCGGCGCTTGTGCTTGGAATCGAATCTCACCCGGCAATCACGCAGCTTCTTGTTGTGTACTTTCGCCTGACGCGCTCGCTCGCGGGCGATCTTCTGAATCCCTTTCAAATCCTTGCGCTCACGCTCAGCCGCAAGAATGCGTTTCTGGATCGCTTCAGCCACTTGCGGATGTTTGTGGAGATAGTTATCGAGCGAGGATTTCAGGAAATTTCCGATAAACGTGCGCAGCGATTCGCCATCCGGCGCGATTGTCGCGGAACCGAGTTTGGTCTTGGTCTGCGATTCGAACACCGGCTCGATGATGCGCACGCAGATCGCAGCCTCGATCCCTGCGCGGATATCCGAGGGATCGTATTGTTTTTTGTAAAACCCGCGGATCACCTGCACCAATGCTTCACGGAAAGCCGCCAAATGCGTTCCGCCTTGGGATGTATTTTGGCCGTTCACGAAGGTGTAGTAATCTTCCGTGCTTTCCGCGCTGTGGGTGAAAGCGATCTCGATATCCTTTCCAACCAGATGGATGGGCGGATAGAGAGCCTCTGTCTCCATCTCCTCGCGCAACAGATCCAACAACCCGTCTTTCGAACGGAATTTCTTGCCGTTGAAGTTCACCGTCAGCGCCGGATTCAGATAGGAATAATAGCGGCACATTTTTTCCACGAAAGCCTCGCGGAAACGGGTTTTGGCAGGGAAAATCGAGCGATCCACCTCAAACGCGAGACGTGTTCCGTTGACGCCACCATCCTTGCGCGGTTTCTTCATATCCACGGTCAACTGCCCTTTGGAAAACTCCAGCGCTTTGGTCTCGCCCTCACGCCAGGATTGGATCTCGAAGAAAGATGAAAGCGCATTCACCGCCTTGATCCCCACCCCGTTCAGACCGACCGATTTCTTGAATGCCTCACTGTCATACTTCGCACCCGTATTGATCTGGGCCGCACAATCATAGAGCTTACCTAACGGAATCCCCCGCCCGTAATCCCTCACCTCAACCCGTCCCTCTTCATCGATGTCGATCTGGATCTCCTTGCCGTAACCCATGATGTGCTCGTCGATCGAATTATCCACCGCCTCTTTGAGCAAAATATAAATCCCGTCCTCCGGTGCCGCACCATCTCCGAGTTTTCCGATGTACATCCCCGGCCTCAACCGAATGTGCTCCCGCCAATCCAAACTCTTGATGTCGTCTTCCGTGTAGTTCGCAGCCATAATCTATTTCGGATATCTAAAAGATTTCCTCTCAACCACGCAAGCCCCCAAATTGGGCGGGTCGATTTACCACCGGAAACCATAGGAAAACAGTTTTCATGGCCAAACCCAAGATAATTGGGTGGGTGACATCGCCGAGGCCTCCGCCGCGAAGCGATATGGACAGGGATGGCTGTTTGATTACGAATTTTTACCAATGAATCGTCGCTTCGTGCTCTTCATCAGTTTTTGATTTCTTAATCGATGGACAAGAATCGTTTTAATGCGATTCTTGTGACGATTTTACGATCCCTAGGTTATGCAATTCCAGTTCCTCCTTTTGCTTGGCATCTCCCTACCTCTCGTTGGTTGCATGATGGTTGGGAAAAACTATTCCTCTCCCGATACGATTTTGCCGGACCGTTGGCATAAAAACCTGAGTGCGGATCTGCATTCCGGATCATCCAGCTTGGAGCAATGGTGGACCCGCTTTCACGATCCCACTCTGACCCGCCTGATCGATACCGCACGCGAATCCAATCGCGATCTCGCCATAGCCTACGAGCGTATCAATGAAGCCCGTGCCGCTCGTGGAATTGCCAGCAGCCAGTTGTTTCCCCAAATCGATGTCACCGGAAGCGTGAACCGCGGTCGAACCAGTGAGAACATCGGCTCACCCACTCCGCCCGCCGGAAAAACCAATGATTTCTGGTCAACCGGGCTCGATTCCGGTTGGGAGCTGGATTTCTTCGGAGGAGTTCGTCGCACAGTGGAATCGGCAAACGCCTCGATGGAAGCCAGCGAGGAGCTTTATCGCGACACCATGGTCAGCCTGCTGGCGGAAGTTGCGCTTTCCTACATCCAGGTTCGCACGATCGAAGAGCGCATCCGGCTTGCCGAAAAAAACGTCACCAACCAGAGTGACTCCCTGAAGCTCACCGAGGACAGGCTCCAGGCCGGCCTCGCACCCGAGCTGGATGTTTCACAAGCGACCTCGAACCTTGCCACCACACGTGCGGTGATTCCCTCGTTGCGCAACGAGCGCGATCTCGCTCTGAATCGCCTTAGTGTTCTGTTAGGTTGTTACCCCTTAGATACGGATCGCCTGCTGCGCGGATCGAAAACCATTCCTTCACCCAGTCGGTCGGCCGGTGTGGGAATTCCTGCCGACCTTGTCCGTTCCCGCCCGGACATCCGTGCCGCCGAACGCGCGCTCGCGGCACAGGCCGCGAGAGTTGGCGTTGCAGAAGCGGATCTTTTCCCCCGTTTCACGCTTTCAGGAACTTTCCAATTGCAATCCCTATCCTCATCCAACCTCCCGCAATCGAACTCGCGCAATTATGCTTTCGGCCCCTCGTTCCGCTGGAATATTTTCAGTGCGGGAAAAATCAAAAATCAGATCGCGGTCGAGGAATCGCGGACCAAACAAGCCTATCTCGACTACGAAAATACCGTATTGAAAGGCGTGGCCGAAGTCGAAGGAGCCTTGTCATCCGTCAGTAACGAGCGAGATCGATTCTCAGCACTGAGCACAGCCGTGAGTTCCTCACAGAAAACGGTCGAACTGGTGAAATCGAATTACAAACAAGGCTTGGTCAACTTCCAAAGCGTCCTCGATGCTGAGCGCACGATTTTTGCCAACGAAGATTCTCTAGCGGTTTCCAAAGGCCAGATCGCAGCGGCTTATGTCACGCTATTCAAAGCTCTAGGCGGAGGCACGAAGATGCATGACAAGAAATCCACTGACATCCCCTGATTCCAACCCACACGATCATGAAGCGACTGTTCTTAATGATGCCCATTTGTCTTCTTGCGGCCTGCGGTGAAAAATCCGAAAGCACCGCACCGAAACCCCTGCCGGTAAGCGTCGCCCAGCCGTCAAAGCGCGAGGTGGTTGTGTTTCGCGAATATCCATCGACCCTTGTTGGAGCCACAGAAATTGAAATCCGCGCCCGTGTGCCCGGCATTCTGTCGCTCGCACCGGATGCCCCGAAATTCGCAGGGCAACGCGTTGAGAAAGGAACTCTGCTTTTCATCATCGAACCTGAAACCTACACTCAACAGACTCGTGCGGCGCAGGCTGCGGTGGATCGCGCCGAAGCTTCGCGTGAACTGGCGAAAAAACGTTTTGATCGCGTCGAGAGAGCCAGACAAACCAATTCGGTATCAGAGTTGGATGTCGAGGTTGCATCCGCCGAACTGGCTGAGGCTGAAGCGGCGATTACACAGACCCGAGCGGAACTTGAGAGAACCAGAATCAACGAGGGCTACACCCGTATCCATGCTCCCGTCACTGGTCGGATGTCGCGCCTTCTTGTCGATCCGGGCAACCTTGTCGGAAATGCCGAATCCACCCTGCTCGCAACCATCATTGACGATTCCGTCATGCATGCCTACTTCGAGGTTCCCGAGCGTATCGTGATTCGTTTTCTCGAACTTCGTGACAGCGGCCGGGCAGATGAGGTTTATCAAAAACAGATCCGCCTCAAGCTTGCTGACGGTCATATTTATGCGAAACCCGGACGCATCGACTACATCGAAAACCAGATCGATACCTCCACACGCACCGCCAAGGTGCGGGCGGTTTTTGATAATCCCGATGGCGCACTCAGCTCGGGTCTTTATGGCCTGATCGGCTATCCAACCGGGCCCGAACCCGGCAACCCGAAAGTCACTGAGGGACTGCTGGTTCCCTCCGTCGCGATCTTGCGAGATCTCGGAGGAAATTTCGTCTGGGTGGTCGATGATAAAAACATCGTTCGCCGCCGTGCGATCGAGACGGGTGACGTTGTGGAAAAACCCGCCACCAGTCAGGATGCGATACCGAGTCTGGAAACGATCGTATTGAAAGGGCTCGAAGGCAACGAGCGGGTGATTGTTTCCGGACTGCAACGAGCTCGTGAGGGCGCACCTGTCACACCCATCCCTGCCGAAATTGCGAAACAGGCCGAATAATTCACCAAGGATCCCTTGAATCATGTTCAGCCAATTTTTCATCAAACGCCCGATCTTCGCCGCGGTCATTTCCATCGTGATCACGGTGATTGGAGCCGTCTCGCTGTTCCAGTTGCCAGTCGCGAGATACCCCGACCTCGCGCCTCCGACCATTCAGGTTTCCGCTTCCTATCCGGGTGCGGATGCCAAGACCGTTTCCGAGACGGTTGCTGCTGTGATCGAAAAGGAAGTCAACGGTGTAGAGGACATGATCTACATGTCTTCCATCAGTGGCAACGACGGCAGCATGAATTTGACGGTTACCTTTGAACCGGGAACGGATCTCGATACCGCCAACGTGCTGGTACAAAATCGTGTTTCAAAAGCGGAACCTCGCCTTCCCGAAGAAGTCAAACGCACCGGGGTCACGGTGAAAAAACGCTCGACCGATATCGTGATGTTCATCGGCCTGACTTCACCCAACGGCACCTACGATTCCGCCTATTTATCCAACTACGCCAACCTCCGTATTCGTGACGAACTCTCGCGCGTTGCAGGAGTCGGCGATGTGACGGTCTTCGGGGTCGGTGAGTTCAGCATGCGCCTCTGGCTTGATCCCGACCTGTTACGCGCCCGCAGCATCACCGCCACCGATGTGATTGCGGCCGTGCGCGAGCAAAACATCCAAGTCGCCGCCGGACGCGTTGGCGCCGCCCCCAGCACTCCCGGCACCGCTTTTGAATACATCCTTTCCACCCAAGGCCGGCTCGCCGAAGTCGCCGAATTTGAAAACATCATCGTCCGCACCGGTGATCAGGGAGGCACGATCCGCTTGCGCGATGTCGCTCGCGTGGAACTGGGGTCCGACACTTACGCGATCAACTCCCAACTCAACGGTGCTCCTTCTGCCAGCTTTGCGATCTATCAGATTCCGGGATCCAACCTCATGGACGTCGCCAACGGAGTTCGTCAAAAAATGTCGGAATTGGCAACGACGTTTCCCGAAGACGTCGATTTCAAAGTCGTATACGATTCCACCGATGTCATCAGCGCATCCATCGACGAAGTGATTATCACCTTGTTCGCCACCGTCATTCTGGTCGTTCTCACGGTCTATTTGTTCCTCCAAAACGCTCGTGCCACCCTGATCCCCACCATCACGATTCCGGTCGCCCTCATCGGCACCTTTGCAGTTCTCCAGGCAACGGGCTACTCACTTAACATCCTCACTCTTTTCGGATTGGTCTTGGTGATCGGCATTGTCGTGGACGATGCGATCATCGTGGTCGAAAACACCTTTGTTCATCTTGAGAGAGGACTTTCCGGAAAAGAAGCGGCAACGGCTGCGATGAAAGAAGTTTCGGGTCCCGTCATCGCCACCACGCTGGTTCTTCTCGCCGTTTTCATTCCGACTGCCGGTATGAGCGGCATTACCGGAACCATGTTCCAACAATTCGCCGTGACGATCGCCATCGCCACGGTGTTCAGCTCGATCAATGCGCTGACCCTCAGCCCCGCCCTTTGCGGGATTTTGTTGAAACCGGGAAACAAAGAACCACGCGGTGTGTTCAAATGGTTCAACCGTTCGATCGAGGCTTCTAACAAAAGTTACCGGGGCGTCGTTCGACTGGCTCTTCGCTACGCACCCATAGGCGTGATCGGTTTCATCCTCATGACCGGCGGATCGATACTCGGATTGAAAAGCCTTCCCACGGGTTTTGTTCCGCAGGAAGACGAAGGCTATTGCATGATAGGAGTGCAACTTCCCGATGGAGCCACTCTCGAACGCACTCTCGATGTGATGGGGAAGGTTGAAAAGATCGTCGCCAGCACGGATGGAACGGTGGACTGCCTTTCCATCACCGGATACTCGATCATCGATGGCTCGGCCTCCGCCAACACCGGCTTTTGCGTGGTCACTTTTAAAAATTGGAACGATCGTGGCAGTGCGGAGTTGCATCAGGCAGCCATCCTGCAAGCGATCCAACAAAAACTTTTCTCCATTCAGGAAGCCGGGGCTTTCGTTTTCCCCATGCCATCGCTTCCAGGTGTCGGAGTCTCGGGTGGATTCACTTTCATGCTCCAGGATAAGGAAGGCATCGGGCTCGACCAACTCCAGTCGGTGGGTGGCGAAGTCATCGCCGCCGCGAATCAGGCCCCCTCTCTCGCAGGTGTCCGCACGACCTTCCGTGCCAGTGTCCCGCAGATCTATGTCGATATCGACCGTGAACAGGTCAAGCGAACCGGCACATCGATGTCCTCGGTTTTTGAAACGATGCAAGTCAACCTCGGCTCGGCTTACGTCAACGACTTCACTTTGTTTGGACGCGTTTTCAAAGTCATGGCACAGGCCGACGCGCCGTTCCGAGACAGTCCCGACGATATCAATGCGCTTCAGGTGCGTGGAGCCAACGGACGAATGATCCCGCTCGGTGCGGTGGCCGAACTCAAAGACGTGTTAGGTCCGCAGAACGTCACTCGATTCAACATGCTGCCCGCCATGAAAATCCTCGGTGGCCCGGCGCCCGGTTCAAGTTCCGGCGACGCCATGAATGCCATGGAAAGCATCGCAAAAACCACCTTGCCGGACAGCACCACTTTTTCATGGTCCGAGCTTTCTTATCAACAAAAGCAAGCCGCAACCGGCATGGCGGCCATCTTCGCTTTTGCGATCCTGATGGTCTATCTCGTCCTCGCGGCGCAATATGAAAGCTGGACCCTTCCCATTTCCGTCTGCCTTTCGGTTCCGGCCGCGCTTCTTGGTGCCTTCATTGCCATCAAATTCCGTGGTATGGAAAACAACGTTTACACCCAGATCGGCATCATCCTGCTGATCGCCATGGCCACCAAAACCGCCATCCTTCTAACCGAATTTGCCAAGCTGAAACGCGATGAAGGCTTGAGCATCTATGACGCAGCCATCGAGTCGGTCCGCCTCCGCTTCCGCGCGGTCATGATGACCGCCCTGTCTTTCGTGCTCGGTGTGATCCCGCTGCTGATCGCCTCCGGTGCGGGTGCCGAATCCCGAAAAATCCTCGGCACCGCCGTGTTTGGAGGTATGCTCGCATCCACTCTGGTCTCATTGGCCGCTGTGCCAATGCTCTACTACGTCATCCAAACCCTGAGCGAACGATTCAAAAGCACGGATGCGAAAACTTCAGAGCAGTAGAAGCGGCATTAGCGGAACTGCTTTAGCTCCTCGCGATACTCGTAACCAGCGGCGTGCAGTTTTTCCAAAAGATCTTCCTCATCGATATTGTGAGTTTTGACCAGATCCTCAAGGGACTCCGAATGGTTTCTCAACTCCGTATTCAACAACCCGACCAAAAGATGCGGATCCAGTCTTTGCCATTTGGATAAGTCCATATCGAAAGTTCACTTGCCCTTGAGCTGTTGCAGCACGGTCTGGTCCACCGCAAAATTGCCGGAACCGTGAGGCTCGACGTTTCCCTTTTCCGCCACCTGGTATTCGTAGGCCTTGATCGGTTTCACTCCCGGCACCTCCGACAGGAGATAAACACGTATGGTCAGGGCTTCGTCCCCTTTCCCTTCTTCCAACTTGCGGATGACGAACTGAATATCATTCGATCCCTCACGCGCACCGCCCATGACGGTCTCGGCTTCCTTGCTGTTGATGAATTTGTGCCGGCTCACCTTGTTGACCATGACTTCGACCTCTCGCCCCGGACAAAACACATACACTTTGGCTATCGTCGTCGCCGGCTGGACAAGAATCGGGGTCGGTGGAACCACTCCGGATGGCTGGGCTTCGGGGACACCTTTGAGATATTCCAAATTCCCCTCGGCCAGTTCCTTACGAACGTCGGGTAATGCGGTCAAATTCACATAGTCCGCTTTATCATAGAGAAACCGGTTTTGTCCCATGACGAAAGACAAGACCAACAGGTTATCGGTCGGTTCCATTCCCACCCCGAAGTCCACTTTTCCGAAATACGCCGCCTTGGCCGTGCGACCGTTTTGGGATGCCGTCAAAAATTTCAAGCCTTCCAGAACGGGTGGCTGGGCAGGCAAATTGAAAATCGACGAGGGAAAAGGAATTTTTTCGGAAAGGATTCGGTTTCTCACTTCCACCTGACGATGCTCGGCGGTGATTTGCTGCCATGCGCGGAAGTCTTTCTTGACCATGGAATCCCGCCATATCGCGTAGGTTTTTTCGAGATTGCCCCTCAAAGCCTCATCAGCAACGCAAAGGGTCGGTAAAACGAGAATAAAGCTGAAAATTAAACCTTTCATAAACAAAACGATTGGACAAACCCCCAAAAATCACAACAAACAAATCCACGCGTTTTGAACTCCCCGGCAAGGCGTCTTTACATACCATGAGTCAAATTTTGCAAAAGATCGCTCCGATCGGAGAATCACGAGACAAAGAGCTTCTGAAATCAGCCTCCAGCTATGTTTACGTCAACCATCAGGGCGTTGACCTGCTCGCTCATGTTTATTTCCCAGCAGAGCCCCCGAGCACTCTGAAACCTGCGATTGCTTTTTTTCATGGTGGATTCTGGGACAACCCGATGCCCTCCCAGTTTGTGCCTCATTGTAATCACTTTGCCTCACGTGGCATGGTTTCGATCTGCTTCGAATACCGGGTCAGTGCCAAACACCAAACCACCCCTCTCAGCGCCATCGAAGATTCCATTTTCGCGATCAATTGGCTCTTCGCCAACGCCGAGGTTCTGGGCATCGATGTCGATCAAATCATCTTCAGTGGTGCTGCGGGCGGAGCCTACCTGGCTCTGCTCATGGCGATGAGAAAAGACAAAGACATCGCTCCCCCGTTCCGCCCGAAAGCCCTGGTTCTGTTCAGCGCTTTGGTCAACACTACTCCCAAAGGCCAACTCTCGGAGCGTTTCCCCGATGCGAAATCGGCTTCCAAACTCAGCCCAAGCAAACTGATCCGCAGAAAACTGCCACCCATGCTGTTTCTCCACGGCAATCAGGACAGACTGACTCCTCTCTCGGAAATCAATTCATTCTGCCGCAGGATGAAATGGCGCGGAAATCATTGCCAGGTTGTCAGCTTCAGCGGGGCCGAACACAGCTTCTTCAATTTCAACGTCAGTCATCATCATTTCGAGACAACGATCCACGCCGCAGATCGCTTTCTGGTCGATCAAGGTATCCTTCCCGAAGCACCCGAGGAAACTTTCGAGGTTCGGGAGGTGCAATAAAGGTAGGGCTGCATCGCCGAGGCAGCCGCGCGAAGCGAGGAAGAAACGATGATCGAATCGATTCTCTTATTCTTCATCATTTCATGCGGCGCTCTCGGCGAGAGCGCCCTACCATAAAAAACGGCCGGAATTTCTTCCGACCGTTTTTTTGATGAATCTGGTTCGCTTCGGATCAACCAATGACCTCTGGCCAATCGGTGTGGAACATCTCGCCGCGTGGCTTGTCGGTGCGCTCGTAGGTGTGAGCACCGAAGAAGTCGCGCTGGGCTTGCAGCAGGTTTGCTGGAAGAACGGCGCTGCGGTAGCTGTCGTAGTAACCGAGCGATGCACTGAACGCCGGAACCGGAATACCGGCAAGCGTTGCGATGGAAACGACTTCACGCCAGTTTTGTTGGAACTCGTTGAGCAGTTTGGTGAAGAACGGAGCCAGCATGAGGTTGGTGAGCTTGGGATCCTTGCGATAGGCATCGGTGATGTCGTTGAGGAAACGCGCACGGATGATGCAACCCCCGCGCCAGATCGCGGCGATCTTGCCGAGGTCGAGTCCCCAGCCTTTTTCCTCACCCATCGCGGCGATGAGATCGAGGCCTTGGGCGTAGGAAATGATTTTCGATGCGAACAAGGCGTCGTGAACTTTTTTGACGAGCTCGGCTTTTTCGGTGGAAATTTTCACTTCCGGGCCTTTGAGGAATGCGCTGGCAGCGACACGCTTGTCTTTCATGGAGGAAAGGATACGGGCTTCGACAGCGGCGTTGATGGTGGAGATCACGACCGCGTTTTCAACGGCGTTGATGAGCGTCCACTTACCGGTGCCTTTTTGGCCTGCGGTGTCGAGGATGACATCGACGAGGGCCTTGCCGGTTTCGGGATCGTTTTGTTCGAAGATTTTCGCAGTGATCTGGATGAGGTAGCTTTCGAGATCGCCGTTGTTCCAGTCGGTGAAGACTTTCGCAAGCTCGGCTGGTGTGAAGCCGGCGGCTTTGAAAATGTTGTAGGCTTCACAGATCAACTGCATGTCGCCGTATTCGATGCCGTTGTGGATCATTTTCACGTAATGACCCGCACCACCGGTCCCGATGTGGGTCACACATGGCTCGCCGTCGACTTTGGCGGAAATGCTTTCGAAGATCGGCTTCATGACATCCCAGGTCGATGTCGGACCGCCGGGCATGATGGATGGGCCTTTGCGGGCGCCTTCTTCACCACCGGAAACACCGGCACCGATGAAACGGAAGCCGAGATCGCCGAGCCATTTGTCGCGGCGCTCGGTATCGGTGTAGAGGGAATTTCCGCCGTCGATGATGATGTCACCTTTGTCGAGAAGCGGAATGAGCGATTCGATTACCGCGTCAACAGGACCGCCGGCTTTCACCATGATCATGATCTTGCGGGGAGATGCCAGAGACTTCACGAAGCCCTCCAGCGTTTCTTCACCAACGATTTTCTTGTCAGGATGTTTTGTCACAAACTCCTTCATCGCGCTGGTTGTGCGGTTATAAACGGAGACCTGAAAGCCTCTCGATTCCACGTTCAAAACAAGATTCTGACCCATAACGGCCAGTCCGATTAGTCCAAAGTCACTGTTACTCATATTTTTGTGGGGGTTTCCCTGGGCCGTGAAATAAGAGACATCACGATTCAGTGCAACACCTTGTTGCCTTTTCTCCATCAATTTCACACATTCGTTACGTGAACCTCCCAAATGCGATCACTGTCTCACGCCTCGTTCTCACAGCTGCATTCATCATTTTCGTGGCGTGGGAGAGCACTTGGGGGTATCTCACAGCCCTGATTCTCTTCATCATCGCTGCCGCCAGCGATTTCGTTGATGGCTGGCTGGCCCGGAAAATGAACCTCGTAACCCCCCTTGGAAAGCTGCTCGATCCCTTGGCTGACAAGATTCTCGTCTGTGCAGCCTTTGTTTTTCTGACCGCAGAAGGTATCTGCCCAGTCTGGATCACCGCCTTGATCATCGGACGGGAATTTCTCGTCACCGGCCTGCGCCAAATCGCGATCGAAGCAGGAAAAGTCCTCGCTGCCGACAATCTGGGAAAATGGAAAACCACCTTCCAACTCACCTACCTCATCGCCGGCCTGATCTGGCTGACCTTTGAGACAATGACAAACGTCCCGTCCTCATTGAAATTCCTCCACAACCTCACCACCCCATGGGGTGAAAATGCCTGGCTCATGCCCATTACCCTCTGCATCGCTGTCGCACTCACGGTGATCTCCGGTTGGAACTACCTATGGTCGTCGAGGTATCTGTTGAAAGGGTGATTTCAATCTGCACTCGCAGAGACCGGTAACTCCCGTCGCGCTGTTCTGACTCTTCCTTGAGGTTTAAAGTTTAAAATTTAAAGTTTCCGAAACGCCGTTGGCAGCACCCAGCAATGAACCCACCACAGCACCTCGGTGGCAGTTGTCTCCTCCTACCATCGCGTTGGCAAACACGCCCGCATTGAAGTCATCGTGATATTTCCACGTAAGATAGAGCGAAGCCGGCATCGATTCCGCGATGTAGCACGCGGGGCTGAATCGCTGACCGATCACATGAGCATCGGGCTGGGAAATCCAGCTATCCGCTTTATTTCCTGAAATCCAATCACCGGCCTCGCGGCGTATGGAATCTCTCAGGGAAAGGCCTTCGCGGATCCTGAACAACAGACGCGCCAGAGTATCCGCTGCGCGCAATACATTCGCATGAGCATGCGTGAGTCCGACGTGTTCTTTGACCGCAGCCCGCAATTCGGGAAGTTCCGCATCGCGCATCACATGGCAGAGTGCCGGAACCTGCGCGAGACCACCAATGTGCTCATCCTGGATTGCACATTTCCGCGGAGACTTCCCCATCGCATAGCGGGTGAAAAATCCCCGATGATATTCCTCAACATACGTGTCACGGTGCTTACCGGGGGTGAGCATGAAATCGATATAATGCTCAAGCCAGACATCGGGATCGTAGCCGCCGATTTTTTCCGACAAAGCCACCAACTCCGTAGCGAGTTTGAAATTCAGCGTATTTTCCCCAGCTTGGAGAAACTGATGATAATGAATCCCACGTTGCCCCCAATACTTGGCTTGGTCGTGCAAAATCTCACCTTTTTCGTTCAGCGGCGTGTATTGGGATCTCCATAGAATCGATCCCGTATGCGGATTTTTCGGCGCCAGATAACCCCTGATCTCTCCGTATTCGGCAAGCAAGGCATCACGATCATAATACCAATGAACCGGCATCGAAACGGCGTCGGCAACCAATGAACCCAGATAGGCGTTATGAAATATGTCTCTTTTCATGAAATGTGACGCAGGAAAACCCTCGCAACATAGTATGATTTTCCCCCATGACAACCCACCACAATACGCTAACCTGAAACCGTGCATGTTCTTGTCAGCGGAGCCAACGGCTACATCGGATTGAGGTTGATCCAAGCCCTGCTGGATGCCGGCCACGAAATCACTGCCGTCATTCGGGACAAACGCCGTTTCCCTGCGCACCATTTCGGAGAAAACGAAACCCGGCTCCACCTCGTGGAGGCCGATTTCCTCAATGCCGCCAGTTTGCAATCCCTCCCCCACTCGATGGATGCCGCCTACTACCTCATCCACTCGATGGGCTCCGGCGGCAACTTCGCCCGCAAGGAAGAACAATGCGCCACGAATTTCTCGAACGCCGCCAAAGCTCTGAATTGGAAACGTATCATCTATCTCGGAGGTCTCGCCGCAGAAAAAGGCCCACTCTCCGAACATTTATCATCACGCCGCAGAGTAGAGGAAATCTTGCGCGAGTCCGCTGTGCCGCTCTCCGCCCTGCGCGCATCCATCATCGTCGGTTCGGGTTCGGCATCGTTTGAAATCATTCGCGATCTCGCGGAAAAATTGCCCATCCTCGTTACCCCGCGCTGGGTGCACACGCATTGCCAACCTATCGCCATCCGCAATGTGCTCGATTATCTAACAGGTATCCTAAACCATCCGGAAACCGCGAACCTTTCCTACGACATCGGCGGACCCGAGGTCATGAGTTATCTCGACCTCATCAAAGGCTACTGCGAAGTCCGCGGCCTTCACCGCCTGTTTCTCCCCACCCGCCTGCTCAGTCCACGGCTATCCTCGGGTTGGTTGTGCCTTCTAACATCCACCTCTTTTCCGCTCGCACGCAGTTTGGTCGATTCCCTCACCCATGAAACCGTCTGCCACAACCTCAAGATCCGTGAAATCATTCCGCTCGATTTGTTGAGCTACCGGGAAGCGGTCACTCGCGCCCTCGCACGAATCGCTCAAAACCACGTGCCTTCAAGTTGGATCGGTTCACTGGCAGCGGGAACCCTCTCACCACGTTTGTTCGATGCCATCAAAGTTCCCGAACACGGTGTTCTGACCGATTCCCAGATCGTCCCTCTCACCGCACCACGCGATCAAGTCGTTTCACGCATCTGGTCCATCGGCGGCAATGCCGGCTGGCCCTCCATGAACTGGGCTTGGGGCTTGCGCGGCTTCATCGACAAACTCGCCGGCGGCATCGGCATCCGGCGTGGACGCCGCCACCCCGAACAACTTCACGTCGGCGATGCCCTGGATTTCTGGCGGGTTCTACTAGCCGACCGCTCCAGAGGCCGACTCATCCTCTACGCCGAAATGAAACTCCCCGGCGAGGCCTGGCTTGAGTTCGCCATCGAAGACCAAGCCGATGGCAGCCAATCACTCAGACAAACCGCCACCTTCCGCCCGCAAGGTCTGTTGGGAAGATTCTATTGGTATGTCCTCCTTCCCTTCCACTGGCTACTCTTCCCCCGCATGGCCAGCAAACTTGCTGGTGGATCTTAGCGTTTTAACGCCTCCTCCAGATCGTAGCTGCGCTCCCATCCTGTTGCAAAATAGGATTTCCGGATTATCTGAAGCATGGCCAAGAACCACAAAGCCGAGTAGCCGAGCCTTAGGCACAACCAAGAACTAGAAACTAAGAACCAGGAACTGTTTAAAAAGTGAACAAAGACGACATCGAAAAACTCAGCCGCGGCCAACCCACCAAATCCAAGATCGGCAGCCGCCGTATCGGCCACCGACTCACCCAAAAAGAACGCCTCCTCTTCGAAGCCGCCCAACGCCAGGGCTTCCTCAAAATCCCCGTTACCGGATCACGCCCCAACGTTCTCAATGTTTACAAGCTCTGGTGCCAGGCCGAAGGCCGCGACTTTGTTGTCAAAGGCGGGAGACCGAGATGATCACTTCACCCCTAACAGATAAGCGAAGAGATCCTTGAGCTCATCCTCGTTCAGGCGGTTGATCATGGCGGGTGGCATGGGTGAAACTTTCGACGGCGACATGCTCTTGATGTCGTTGCGGCTGATTTCGATCTGATGGGCAAAGTCGAAGGGGTTGATTCCGACCACGAGGATCTCGTCTTGTTCGTTCAGAACCCGACCTGTGGTGGTAGTGCCGTCGTGTTTCACAATCTCGGTGAATTCGTATTGATCCGAAATGACCTGGCTGGGATCGACGATGGAATGGGCGAGATCTTCGATTTTGAAACGACCTGCGAGATTGGTGAGATCAGGGCCCTGTGCTCCACCTTCGGATCCGAACTTGTGGCACTGCGAGCATAGGGATGCGTCATACATCGCCTTGCCGTTTTCGAGATTGCGGTTATTCAGACCATCCTTTGTCACTTTGACGATCTCCTCCACGGTCCAGGCTCTGCCCGGACCTTTGACAGGAGGCAGGGCTTTGGGTTTTTGCGCCGGGGCTTTGGCATCCGCGGCGAAAAGTTTTTGTTCCTCCGGCGTGCCGTTTTCGTAGATCTGTTTACGGATCATGGCGATGGCGGCAGAGTAGCTGTTTCCACCACTGCGGCTGTCGATTTCACGGAACCAGTTGAAAACGCGACGTCTTTCATCTGCTTTCCAAGGACCTTTGACGGCTCTCAGGCAGTAGAGATAATGAATCTGCGCGGTTGGTGGATGGTTTTTGATGACCGCGTTGATGTCTTTGCCGTAGCCCGCATTTCGCTCAACCAAAACTTTCCATGACTCGGCTTCTTCTGCGGGAGCCTCGTCCATGAGTTTGAGAGTTCTGGAAACCACGTTCGGTGCCTGAAGATAGCAAAGCATGCGCGCGAGTTCGAAGTTCATCGCTCGCTCTTTCGCCGGATAGGAGGAATCGATTTTCGCGATCACCGCCGCTTTCTCATCATCGGTCGGTTCGCCACCGCGGATAAAGATCAAGCCAGCGGCTCTCAACCAGTTGATCTGTTGTTGTTGGGAAAGGGTTTTCCAATCAAGCGTTAAGAGGGCGTCCAATGCTGCAGTGCGATGTTTTTTACCATCCAATCGCGCCAAAGCCATGGCTCCATGAATCTGAGACCAAGCGGTTTTCTGTGCGGAAATTTTTGCAATCCAACCGGCTTCAGGTGAACGCTCCAAAGCGGTGCGCGCCATGAATCGCAGGGTGCGTTCCTCGGAGCTCATATGTTTCAACGCGAACTCCGCATCGAACTTTTTCGGATCTCGGATCATGTCGGCGAGCTTGTCTCGATCCGCATGTTTCCCTCCTGTGGCCGGTTTTGGTGCGGTCGATTCCTTTCCGCTGTAAACCACTCTCCAAAGATGGGATTTGCCTTTTCGTCCACCGGTCGCGAAATACATCGAACCGTCCTTGGCAATCACTGCATCTGTTAGAGGCAGTCCGGCACCGGCGACAAATTCCTCTTTTTCGGATTTGAAAGATGATCCGTCGGGCGTGAGGTGCACGGCGTAAATGGTCGCGAAAGTCCAATCAAAGGCATATAGGGCCTGTTGATATTTCGCAGGTGCTTTGAAGCCACGACCCGCGAGCATCGCTGTTGGCGATCCAGGCCCAATGTCCAACACACCATCCATGCTGTCTTCATAATAGGCCGGCCATTTTCCGGAACCGTTTCTCCAACCTTGCTCGATGCCGGGAACAACATGGCAAATTCTTGTAGGACGATACCAAGGCATGCCGAAATCCCATTCCATGTCAGCATCGTAGGAAAACAACTCGCCGCTGTCATGGAAGGCGGCATCGTAGGTGTTGCGCTGTCCAACGGAAACCAATTGCCATTCCGGACCATCGACTTGAAAGCGCGCGATGAAACCGCCCGGTGCCCAGACGTTTGCCGCATGGCCTTTGCCGTCTGGGTTACGGGTCAATAGCTGATCTTCCGCCCAAATTTTTGGAGCAAAAGAATCGTTGATTTCAGGAACGTGGGCGTAGTTTCCGGTAATCAGATAAATCCATTTTTTATCGGGCGAAAGCACCAAGGAATGCACTCCGTGTTCACCACCGGCTTTGATCGCTTTGACCAACTCAGGCTTCTCGTATCCGGTAGCGGTTTCTTTGACTTTCCAGACTCCTGTTTCGGTTGGGTTTTTCTGAGTGCGCTCGTTGATCACGATGTAAAGAACGCCCTCATGCCAAAGCAGTCCGTGCGCGCCACCTATCGGAATATCCAAGGGTTCCACTTTGGTTTCACCTCCGGCGAGTGCGGGAACCGTGACGCGGAAAAGTCCGCCGTATTGGTCTGCTGCGATCAATCGACCTTGGCCGTCTTCTGTCAAAGCAACCCAACTCCCCTCCTCTTTTTTTACCTCATAAATCTGCTCCAACTTGAATCCGGGAGCGACTTTGAAATCAGCAGTGCGGTCGGTCACCTGCGCATGACCGTTCGCCTGGAGTAAAATTCCGGCGACCAAGGGGATTTTTATGAAATTTTGCATCGGACATTTATACTCAGCAGACTATGCTCCAGCTTTCAAATAGATTCAATTAAGCATCCATGAACCTGCCCTCTCCGGAAAAGCTCGCCGCGCTCGATCAGCGGATGGAGTCGCTCGGCATTTTTCCGGCCGATCTTCTGGAAAAATTTGTTCGTGGATCGGGCGCCGGTGGGCAAAAAATCAACAAAACCTCCAACTGTGTCTTCCTCAAACACCTCCCCAGCGGGATTGCCATCAAGTGCCAGGTCGATCGTTCCCGTGAAATGAACCGTTTCCTCGCCCGTCGCGAGCTTTGTGATCAATTCGATGCCATCGCCAACGGCAAGGCCTCCGCGAAAACCCAGGCGATCGAGAAGATGCGTCGGCAGAAAAGACGGCGGTCACGCCGCTCCAAGCAACAATCCGTGGCGGATAAACGAATATTGTCGGAGAAAAAATCCCTGCGAAAGCCACCGAGTGAGTGATCACGCCATCTCCAATACCATATGGAACTCAAGAGTATCTTCCTTCCCCTCCACGGCCTTGGCGATCAACAATCCACGCTCGGCCTCAGGGACACGCTGTAAAATCCTGTCCGTATCGTTCAGTTTTTCCCCGGGGAAATACATCTGGGTGGTGAGCTCCAGATAACCGAGTTTCGTCACTTTGAAATGGATGTGCGGTGGCCGGAACCAATCCTTCG
>CBFGOP010000003.1:0-58495 GCA_965650415.1 uncultured Prosthecobacter sp.
GCGGAGACGACGGCGCGGACGCCATCCTGGCCGATTTCACGGCCGCCGTGCCAGACGCGGGATTCGGCGGTCACTGCAATCAGGATGGCTTGACGGTCGAGGTCCTGAGATGATGCGGCGCGTGGTTTCGAAACCTCGACGCCGGTTTCCTTGACGAAAACCGTGGTGACGATGAAGAAAATCAGCAGCAGGAAAACGACATCGATCAGCGGCGAGATGTCGATGCTGCTCGTGTTTTCAGTGCTGGTGCTGTGACGAAATCTGCGCATTTGAAAAGTTGGTTAGTTTCAAGTGTTGAGTCTTCAGGGAAGACTGGATTCTTGTTAGGGTTCAGAGTTTTCAGCCAAGCGTGTGTGGAGCTGTTGTTGGAGCTGGAGATGGGTGGTTTCCGTTTGGCGTTTGAGGAGAGCGAGGAGGAAAGCGGCGGGGACGGCGATGACGAGCCCGGCTTGAGTGGTTACCAGTGCGGTGGATATGCCAGTCGAGATGGTATCGATGGGTGCGTCATCTCCGGCGGCCATGCCACCGAACGTCACGAGCATGCCGGCGACTGTGCCGAGGAGGCCGAGCAAAGGTGCGGAGGAGATCAGAATGGCAAGGAAGGGCAGACGGCGTTCGATCCATGCCATTTGATCGAGCTCGAATGCAGCGTAAGAACGTTGGATCTCGCGAGGGGTTGGCGAGGTTTTCTGCCATGGGAGGGTTTTATCCACAGCCGGTTGCTCGCTCCATTTGTGGTTCATTACCAGGTTTCTAGTATGTGCGAGGTATCGCCAGACCTTGAACAGGATGGAATAGATCGCTACCGCAAGCAACAGCAGCGCCCAGAGGGTGAGACCTCCCTCATGCAGGGTTTGCTGGATGGCGTGATTCATTTAAATTTCAAATCTCAATTTTCAAATTTCAAGGAAGAGAAGGGTCAGGACTTTGCTCTCAGGCCGTTGACGAATGAGAGGCCGAGGCGTTCGGTGGTTTGGACGATGCCTTGGGCGCGACGGGAGAGGAAGGCGTGGAGAATCAGCGCGGGAATGGCAACAATGAGCCCGAAGAGGGTGGTGATGAGTGCCTCGGAGATACCGCCAGCCAGCGGTTTGGGGTCGCCTGAACCAAAGAGGGTGATGAGGTTGAAAGTCGCGATCATGCCGGAAACCGTTCCTAACAGGCCGAGCAGGGGAGAGGTTGCGGCGGTGACGGCGATGACGGAGAGAAGGGATGAGGCCTTGCTCTGAACAGCCATGAGTTGTTCGTATAGGGTTTCTTCCACGAGATCTGCGGAGTTTTCCGATACGGTGATGAGTTTGGCCATGACTTCTCCGGCGGGGTGGTTGCGTTCGGAAGCGATTTGCAGGGCTTTTTCGCGATCTCCCGTACGCAGTGCTGCGAGAATGGCTGTGACCCATGCGTCCGATGGATCACGCAAGCGGGCAAATTGTGAGAGTTTCACCAAACCAAATGCGAGGGAGAGTAGCGCGAGGAACATGATGGGCCAGACCCACATGCCTCCCTTTTTTACCATATCGGCGAAACCACCATCGATTTCATCCATGGCGCGAGCGTTGCCGCCGGTGGGATCGAGGGACAAGGCGATGGATTTTCCGGATATGAGCGTTGCGATATCCTCGGGGGAGTTGGGGATGAAATGCGCGAGGTCTTTGGATTTTGAGGAAATGATGTCGCCGCCGGTGGATTTGTCGGATGAGACAAAGAAGGAAACCGGGCCGATGGCGGCGAGGGTGCCTTGGTGGATTTGTCCGTCGGGATCGGCCGCTTTTCCTTGGTTGGTGGAACCGCTGAGGATCTGTTCGAGGTGGGTGACCGAGGCGTCGAGCACAGCGAGGCGGAGTTTGAGCGACTCTGCGGGATCCGCGATTTCGGCAGCGATGACTTCGGGTTGAATCGAAAGGTCCGGAGCTCCTGGAATGTTGAGTGTGGTGATTTTCAGGGCGTGATCCTTGAGCAAGCCTGCGAGATAATTGGCATCCTGATGACGGGTGTTGAGATCGGATTGGAGTTGGCGCAGTTCAATCATGCGGTCCTCACGGCTCATGCGTGCGATGCGTGCGAGACGCCGTTTTTCTAACAGCTCTTGTTCGGTCTTTCTGAAATCCGCGGTGATTTTGGGTTTTTCAGAAGCGATCTGTTGGCGGGTTTTCTCGAGCGTGGACAGGGCTTGGGCGAGATCGGATTCGGCCTGTTTGAGAGCTTGCGGCAGGGTGGTTTGGGCAGCGAGCGGGGTGGCGGCAAGCAAGGTGATGAAGCACAGGCGCTGGAACATGTTTTGTGGAAAAAAGTTCATGGTCGATAGTCTTAGCGGATTTCCAGTGGCAGGGTGACCATGGTGGGCGGACGTTTTTTATCGAGGGTTTCGAAAGCTTTGGTGAGTTCGGCGCGGATATCGGGTTGGGATTTCCATTCCCATTGATTGGCTCCCGGCTGACCGATACCGGCCTTGTCCTTGCGATCCATGTAGTAGGCTTGGCCGAGGCCAAGGTAGAGGACTTCAACTTCGCGGCCTTCCAGAATTTCCGTGGTGCGGGTGAGGCGGCGGTTGAATTGCTCGGCTTTGCCCAATACATCGAGAATGGAACGCAGGGCATCGCGTGGTTCGTCTGAGGGTTTCCAATTTCGCAGGTTGGCGAGTTCGGTTTCGGCTTCCTTGAGCAGCGGAGCAGGAAAGCGTTTCGAGATTTCGTTGACGCGCTGGATGTTGCGGGCGACGGCTTCCGAGGTCAGGCTGCGCGCTTTTTTCAGGGCCTCGATTTTGGATTTCATTTCCGCAGTTGCTTCCTCGTGACCGGATGCGGAGTTTCCGGCTTTGGCGAGTTCTTCGTCGATCAATTTGAGCTCGCGCGCATGAAGTTCGAGAAGCGCTGCGAATTCGCTTTTGCGGGATTTCCATTCGCTGCGCTCCTCGGATTCGGTGGTTTGGACATCGACGATTTTGGAAATCGTCTCGCGTAGCTCCACGACAGCCGCTTCCTCGTTTTGGGCGAAGAGTGATGGTGAGAGCAGGAAGATGGGAAAAATGAAGCGAAGCATGGCGGATTTCTTATTGAGATTCTGTCTCAACTCGGGAGGAGATATTGGAACAATCTGCCGACGGGTCAAATGAAAAGAAGCGGAGGAGCAAGGTGCTCAGCAGCGCTCGGGGAATTGGATTTTCCACTTTTTCAGAGAATCCCGAATCTCGGCCGCTTCGCGGGTGGGGCTGAGTTCCCAGATGAGGGGGCAGTCGTTTGGGAAAAAGGCCAGCAGTGACTTGAAATCGAGGGTTGCGGTGAGGGGGGTGCGGTGATCGCGGGCGGGCCATTCGACATCGTGAACATGGCCACCGATGAGATGTGGCGAGATCGAGTTCAGCCACTGGGTGTGATCGAGCAGGCCGAGATTGTGTTTGAGTTGGACGTGGCCGAAGTCGTGCCAGTAACCGATGGATGGATGGTCTTTGAAATGCTCCTGGAGTTTCAGCATTTCGCGTTCATTCGGCATGTCCTCGAAACGGGAGCGGGATTCGACCGCGAGTTTCACGCCGTGTTTTTCCGCGTGGGGCAGGAGTTGCTCAAGGGCTTCGATGGCGCGTTTGTAGTAGAGGGGAGCGATTTTTTCGCGCTTTTTGATGAACTGGATTTTTTGTTTGATGAATTTGGGAGTGTGTTGCTGGCCTTCGGCGACGAGGTTGGTGAGGGGTTTGGTAAATTTTTTGGGAGGCAGGGGGGTGGAGCCCATGTGTAGAACGACGTATTGGGCGTTGAACTCGGCGGCGAGTTCGAGGGTTTTCAAGGTCATGTCGAAAGCGCGTTTGCGGTCGAACGGGCGGTGCGAGGTATATTCATAGGCATCCGGGGCATCGATCATCACCTCGACGGGGGAGGGAAAAAAATTGTGGATGCCGGAGCAGGTGAATTTTTTTGCGCGGTAGGCTTTCTGGATTCCCGGCAGTTTGGCAATGGTCATGCCGTGGGAGAGCTCGATGTGGTTGAAACCGAGATCGATGATTTCGTCGATCATGCTCTCGCCGTCGGTGTGGCGGGAGTTGTTCCAACAGGTCGAGAAAGCAAGCATTGGGAAAACCCTAAATTTCAATTTTCAAATTTCAAAACCCAATGAAGAAGATCAGATGCTCATACTGTGGCGGGCCCAGAAGGCGTAGAGGTCGTTGACGGAGCCTCTGAAAACATTTCGTTCCATGGGATGGGCGAGGTCACCGAAGAATCTGGGGCTTCTCCATTCCGGGGTGTTGTAGTGTTTGACTTGGGATGCGCCGCGTTCCCAGACGACACCGCCATATTGCCACATGACCCAGTTGTTCCAGATTCCGTATTGTGCCTTGAGTTTGTCGGGAGTCAGGGCACCGCCGGCCATGACGCGCTCAGTGCCACCGGGGCTGTAGAGAGCCAGCCAGTATGGAGATTGGCGAATGATGGCTTTTTGGGCGGGCGTCGCGTTGCTGAGCCGTTGGCGCAGGCCGTCGCTGTTCTCGAGATAAGTGACAGGATAAATGCCGGTGCGTTGGTGAACGCGTTGGATGAAATCCACGAGCCGCTGCGGAGTGGACAGTGTATCGAAATCCCCGACCATGAGGATTTGTCTGCCGGAAAGGCCTTTGGCGCGGGCGATGGCGCGGACGCGGTTGACGAAGTCGTCAGCTTGTTTGGCTGCGGGTTGATCCATGGTCACGAAATGATAGGCGCCAAGCATCATGCCCTCGCGATCCGCTGATTTGAGGAAGTCTCCGAATTTTTCATCTAACAGAGGGCCTTTCGCGGAGCGGGCGATGAGAGCGAGTCCGCCGTTTTTGCGCAGGGCTGAGACATTGTGTTCGGAGTAACGGCTGCCGCTGCGGTGAACTTCTTTGGGATCCCAGCCGGAAACATTCAACACAACGGGTGAGCGTGAAACGCTGGTACCGCCGAAACCGCGACCGCTGGAATGGAATTGCGGCTGATAAGCGGTAGGTTTCTGCTGGAGTCTGGGCTTTGTCTCAACGCACTGGGTGAGCAACGGGATGAGTGCGATCAGACAGAGAGGGATTTTCATGCGGTTGGATGAATGGATGGTTACATTTTGAAATCTTCGCCGAGGTAGTATTTGCGGGCGATCGGGTCATCGACGAGTTCATCCGAGGCTCCCTCCAGGATGACACGGCCATCGTGAATGAGAAAGGCGCGATCCGTAATGGAGAGGGTTTCGCGAACCGAGTGGTCGGTGATCAGGATCGCGATACCGTCTTTTTGACGAAGATCGCGGACAATGCGTTGGATGTCTTCGACAGCGATGGGGTCAATGCCTGCGAATGGTTCGTCGAGCATCAGGACTTTGGGGTCCGAGCAGAGGGAGCGCGCGATGGCTAGCCGCCGTTTCTCACCACCGGACAGGGTGATCGCGAGGGACTTCGAGAGTTTGCTGATGTTGAAACGCTCTAACAGTTCGTGAGCGCGTTCGAGCTGTTGTTTGCGTGAGAGGTTGGGTCGGGTCTCCAGAATGGCGAGCAGGTTGTCGAGAACGCTGAGTTTCCGGAATACCGATTCCTCCTGAGGCAGGTAGCCCAGGCCGCGACGCGCGCGCTGGTGCATGGGGAGTTTGGAAATATCCTCGCCGAGGAGTTGAATGGTTCCGTGCTCGGCCGGAATGAGTCCGGCGATCATGTAGAAGGATGTGGTTTTGCCGGCGCCGTTGGGGCCGAGCAGTCCGACGATTTCCCTGGGTTGGACCGTAATCGAAACATCATTGACCACCACGCGGCCGCCGTAGGATTTTTTCAGGCCTTGGGCTGCGAGAACCGCGGTTTCCAAGTGGGTGCAGGTTGAGCCGGGATCGTGAGTCATGGAAGAAAGAGAAAACGTGTGTGGTGGTTCAACGCTTGTTCATGTTCAGGTTGCCACCCATTTCCCAGTTGCCTTGGGTGGTGAAAGAACCGTTGTTTAGCAAGCGGAGAGTCAGATTGGGTTGTTTGGCGCGGGCGTAGAATTTGCCTTGTTTGACCCAAGGGTAGCGTTGGCTGATGATGATTTCTCCCTTTGGAACATCGTAGGTGAGGATTCCACCGCTGGCTTCCACCGGTTCTTTTCCAGCGACGCTTTTTTGCACAAAACGCACGGTGCCGGTGGCGATCAGTTTTTTGACATCGCCGAAATTGGCGGCAGGTCCGGAGATCTCGGATTTTTTACTGCCTGCGGCGGGTTTCTTCGATTCTTTTTGATCGAAGAAGACCTTGAGTTCGTCTGCTCCTGCGAGATCGAATCGAGGGTCGGACACACGCACGTTTTTGAGATAAACCAACACGCCTGCTTCCGCGTCGAAATACATACCTCCATCGCATTTGATAATGGTATCGTTGGGGCCCGGACTGACGACGAGAGGTTCGGCTTGTTTTTCCGATTCATTGGACAGGTTTTCCAATCCGCTGCTTTTGGCAAATTCATGGGCTGTGTCGGATGCTTTTTGAGCAGAATTGATATCTTCCTTCAGCGTTGCCTCGATGGACTGGGCTTCTTTTTCAACTTTGTCTGCCGAGGGTGCGGCGGCGGCTTTGATCGCAGTGAGTTCCGTTGTGGAAACGTTGGCGGGAGGTTTGGCGATGGCGAGGGATGGAGCCATACACAGAGCAATGAGAGCGGCGGTTTTGGTTGGGTTTGGGCGCATCGATGTAGATTGGTCGGGGTATGAGATCCAGGTGGTGGCTGGGCCTATGAGAAATCCTTGGCCGTTTTGAAAAGAGTAGATCAAACCATCGCCGATGGCGATGAGCCTGTCCGTGTTGATTTTCACGGGCTCATCGGCACGGAGGTGTGAGGTGGTTTGGTTGAATACCGCCTGCTTGAGTTCCACTTTTCCGCGCAGGCTACGGTCGGGATGGTAAAATTTGATCATCACGGTTTCTCCTTGGATGAGTTCCGGATCGATCAGGGTCATGATCTCGGCTTTGAGATCGCTGACCAGTTTTCGGTCTTTGTCGTAGCGAGGCAGCATGACTCCGTGCAGAACGCTTCCATTTGGGAGCAAGGACATCGGATTTTTTGTCGCTTCGACGATCCGATCTTGGGCAGACAAAGTGCCAGCGGTCAGCAGAAGAATGGAGAGACGAAGGAGCAAAGTTTGAATCAGGTTATGGGTGAAAGTTAGCGGGTTTGATCGACGAGACAATGATGGATTTTGGAGAAAAACGTGATTCGGCAGGACGATGGGAAAGCTGGAGTTGATTTACGTGCCGTTGCTGGTGAAGCTGGGGCATGAAACCGAAGGTTGGTGATAAAGCTCCCGAGTTCCGTGCTGTGGCCGTGGAGTGCGAAAAGGAATATGAAGTCGGATTGGCTGATTTCAAAGGGCAGCGGGTCGTTTTGGTTTTTTATCCAAAGGATAGCACGCCTGGTTGCACGATCCAGGCCTGCGCTCTGCGGGATGAGTGGTCGGAGATTCAGGGCAAAGCGGTGGTTTTCGGAGTGAGTGCCGACCGCGCGGCCAGCCATCGCAAATTCATTTCCAATCAGAATTTGCCTTATCCCCTGATTGCGGATGTGGACAGGCAGATCGTCGAAGCCTACGGAGTTTGGGTGGAGAAAAGCATGATGGGGAAAAAGTTCATGGGGATCGAACGCACGACGTTCATCATCGGAGCGGACGGAAGGATCGAAGCGGTCATGGAAAAGGTTTCCCCCAAGACTCATGCTGCGGAATTGATTGAACTTCTCGGCAGATGAGCGAGCAGGCACAGAAACATCCGGCACATGTGAGCTCAGCGGCGCTGGCCATCGCATTGATGGCGCTGGGGCTTGCGGCGGGATTGGATTTCGTCGGAACCGTCGACCATCTCAACCGCTGGATGAGCTCGGGGATGATGAAATCGGGTTTGTCAGAGCCAGCGCATACGATCCATCCTTATCTTCTCTGGGGCGGGACATGTTTCATGAGCCTGGGTCTGACGTTGGTGATGTTGAACGTATCCAGTATCTGGCGCAGGCTGTTGATATGGGTGCTCGTGATTGCGGTCACTTGGTTCTGGGTGCCGGTTTTACTGCTGGCCGCGCACAAGCCCGAGATCGGGGTGGCAGTGGTGGCGATTCTGTGGTCTGGTGTTTGCGCGATGGTTTACACCATGAATCACGAAATGCCTGCGGATCAGGCGGAACCTCAAAAAACGACACCCGAAGATGGCACGCGCTGATTTTCCCGCTCCTGTAAAGGATTTGGTTGCAGAGTTGAAACAGCTTCCCGGTATCGGGCCGCGCAGTGCGGAACGCATCGCCGTGTGGCTGCTGCAAAACAAGAAAGCGGATCCGCTGAAACTTTCCGGCGCGTTGCTGCATGCGCACGAGTCGATCGTAGCCTGTCCAATCTGCGGATTTTTCGCAACGCGTGATGTTTGTGAAATTTGTTCCGATGAAAAAAGAGATGGGTCGTTGCTGTGCGTGGTGGAGCAGGCGACTGACGTATTACCACTGGAGCGCTCCGGCGCTTTCAAGGGAAGATATCATTGCCTCGGCGGAAAACTTTCGCCGCTGGATCGGGTTTCACCCGAGGATCTGAATATTCCGCAGTTGCTGCGACGGGTGGATGGAAGTGAGGGCGAGGTCGAAATCATTCTGGCATTGGGTGCGGATGTCGAGGGCGAGGCGACATCGAATTATCTGGCGGACTTGTTGCGTGGAAAGTCGGCGAAAGTCACACGGATCGCGCAAGGCCTGCCGGCAGGAGGAGGATTGGAGCATGCGGATGAGTTGACTTTGATTCGCGCACTGCAAGGCCGACGCGATTTCTGATTTCCTTGCCGCATGGGTTTTGAACGCTAAAGTAGCGCGGTATGTTCAACCCATCCCTCCGTACGGTTTTTTTATGCTTCACATTTCTGATCTGCGCAGAAGCTCCCGCAAATGCCATTTCATGCCCCATCGATTCCCTGATCAAGGCTCCGGAGAACTGGAAAATGACGGTGGATCAGTTCGAGAAGGAATTCTCCAAAGGCAACAACAAGCTGTATGTGTGGCTGACCGAAGATCGCACGCGGGCGAAAATGAGTCGCAGGCTCTACGGGAATGCGGAGATCGATCTCAATGTGTTTGGCGGGAAGGTTCCCGTGCAGGAAGTGGTCGTCGATTTCGCCGGAGACCAATTGAATATGGTTTCGGTATCCATCTACAACCGCGCCGACGGAGGTGAGATCACTGCGGACAAGTTCAGCGAGTATTTCAAGCATTCCGGAAAAACGCTGGGCGAAATCCTCGGAGTCACACCAAGAGAAAGAAAAGCTGATAGCAGGAACGGACTTCTAACAGAAGGTTACACGTGGTATTCGGGTGAAATGGGAGTGGCCCTTCTGGAATACAATGAGGGAGCTCTCAAAGAGGCGGCGCGGGAGTTTCTGAGGCTGCGCATGGCGCGGCCGAAAGCCCATGGTGCGTTGGCCGCTTCCTTATCCAGCAGTTACGCGGGAGCTGTGAAACAGAGCGAATTGCTCAAAAATGTGATCAGGCAGGATAACGGTGACGTGATGATCTCGAACATGCCGATGGTGGATCAGGGCGACAAAGGCTACTGCGTTGTTGCCACCGTGCAGCGTGTGTTCGAGTATTACGGGATTGGCGCGGACATGCACCAGATTGCGGAAATCGCCAAAGCGGATCCTCAAAAGGGAACCAGCACCCTGATGATGGCCAAGGAACTTGATGAAATCGACCATCGTTTCAAGACAAGCATCGAGATCATCGCGATGGGTGAGCCGCTCACGGAAGTGGAGAAAAAACGTGAGGGGTATTTTGTCGGAAAGCCGGTGGACGATAAGAAGTTTTTCAGAGCCCTGCGTTCGAGTATCGAAAAAGGTCTGCCACTTCTGTGGTCTCTGGAGCTGGGAATTTATCCGGAAGTTCCCCAGCTCGCACCGCAGACATCGGGAGGACACATGCGGCTCATCATCGGTTACAACGACAATACCGAGGAAATCATCTTCACCGATTCATGGGGCGCGAAGCACGAAGCCAAGCGCATGAAAATGGCGCATTGCTACAACGCCTCGCGCGGGTTGTTCCTGCTGAAACCCACGGTTAAGTAAATATGGAGAAGGGGTTTGAAACCCCATTTAACCCAAGATCTGCGCAAGCACGTAAGGCAGGATTCCGCCCGCGCGATAGTAATCTTTCTCCACCGGAGTATCGATGCGAACGACGATAGGGAGATCGAAGCTTGAGCCATCGGCCTTGTGGACGCGGAGGGTTGCCTGTTGCTGCGGTTTGAGATCGTTGTCGATACCGAGGATGTCGAAGGTGGCGTCGGCGAGATCTTTGACTTTTTCGTAGTCGTCTTTGTTAACAAAATTGCAGGGCAGCACGCCCATGCCGACGAGGTTGGAGCGGTGGATGCGCTCGAAGGATTTGGTGACGACGGCTTTGACGCCTAACAAGTTGGTGCCTTTTGCGGCCCAGTCGCGGGATGAACCCATGCCGTAGTCTTCGGCGCCGATGACGACGGTTGGAGTGTCTTGTTTCTGATAGACGGCAGCAGCATCGTAGATCGCTTGGGTTTCACCGTTGATCTTGGTGACTCCGCCTTCGATGCCGGGAACCATGAGGTTTTTGATGCGGACGTTGGCGAAGGTGCCGCGGGTCATGATGCGGTCGTTGCCACGGCGTGAGCCGTAGGAGTTGAAGTCCGCGAACTCGACGCCTTTTTCTGTGAGAAAACGTCCGGCCGGGCTGTCTTTCTTGATCGCACCCGCAGGGGAGATGTGGTCGGTGGTGACGGAATCGCCGAAGATACCGAGCGGGCGCGCGCCTTTGATTTCGACGATGTCGCGCGGAGTCGGGGTGAAGCCGTCAAAGAACGGTGGCTCCTGGATGTAGGTGGATTCCCTATCCCATTCATAAACGTTTCCAGTGGAGGATTTGATGTTGTTCCACTTCGGATTTTGGTCGGCGAAGCCAGTGTAGAGTTTTTGGAAAACATCCGGACGAAGCGAGGAATTCATCGCGGCCTCGATCTCTGCGGAGGTCGGCCAGATGTCTTTGAGGAAAACCGGTTGGCCATCGGAACCGATGCCGAGGGGTTCGGTTTCCATATCGATGTTGACCGTGCCGGCGATCGCGAAGGCGACAACGAGCGGGGGCGACATGAGGAAGTTCGCTTTGATCGATTGATGGACGCGGGCCTCGAAGTTGCGGTTTCCGGAAAGGACGGATGCGGCGACGATATCCTCGGATTTGACGACGTCTTCGATGCCGGCATCGAGCGGACCGGAGTTTCCGATACAGGTGGTGCAACCGTAGCCGACAGTTTGGAAACCGAGCTTGTCGAGTTCGGTTTGGAGGCCGGTTTTATTGAGGTAATCGGTGACGACACGCGAGCCGGGTCCGAGCGAGGTTTTGACGGAAGGTTTGACGGTGAGGCCTTTGGCGTTGGCTTTTTGCGCCAGCAAACCGGCGGCGAGCATGACGCTCGGGTTGGAGGTGTTGGTGCAGGAGGTGATGGCCGCGATGAGGACGGAGCCATGTTGGATCGTATCCTGGATGCCGTTTTTCGAATCGACTGTGACCGTCGCGGTTTTGCTCTCGGATTTCGCAAATCCGCCATCAACGACAGGTGCGGCGAGAAGTTGACCCCATTTCGTTTTGAGGTTGTCGAGGTCGATGCGGTCCTGCGGACGTTTCGGTCCCGCGACACCGGGTTTGACGGTGGAAATATCGAGATCGACGATTTGTGAAAACTGCAGTGCGTTGCGATCGGTCGGGATGCCCCAGAGGTTTTGGGCTTTGTAATAGTTTTCGACGGTCTTGCAGAGCTCGGGTGAGCGGCCGGTGCCTTCGAGGTAGCCGGTGGTGATTTCATCGATGCCGAAGAAGCCCATGGTTGCACCGTATTCGGGAGCCATGTTGGCGATGGTGGCGCGGTCTGGGAGGGAGAGGGCTTTTGCGCCGGGGCCGTAGAACTCGACGAATTTCCCAACGACTTTGGTTTGGCGAAGAAGTTCGGTGACGCGGAGGACAAGGTCGGTGGCAGTAACGCCGGTGGCGAGTTCACCTGTTAGGTAAACGCCGACGACTTCGGGAACGAGGAAAGTGACCGGTTGGCCGAGCATTCCGGCTTCGGCTTCGATACCGCCCACGCCCCAGCCCACGACGCCGAGGCCGTTGATCATGGTGGTGTGGGAGTCGGTGCCGACGAGGGTGTCCGGATAAAACACGCCGTCTTTTTCCAACACGCATTTCGCGAGGTACTCGAGGTTCACCTGGTGAACGATGCCGATACCCGGAGGCACGACTTTGAAAGTATCGAAGGCCTGCTCGCCCCATTTGAGGAACTCGTAGCGCTCACGGTTGCGGTGGAACTCGAGATCGAGGTTTTTTTCCAAAGAGGAACCGGTGCCGGCGTAATCGACTTGTACCGAGTGGTCGACCACGAGATCGACGGGAACCAAGGGTTCAATCATTTTCGCGTCCTTGCCCATGGCGTGAACGGCGGAACGCATCGCGGCGAGATCGACGAGCAATGGCACGCCGGTGAAATCCTGAAGCACGATGCGCGCGACAACGAAGGGAATTTCATAATCGCCCGGAGATTTCGCGTTGTAGTTGGCGAGGTTCTGAATGTCTTTATCGGAAACTTTGAGCCCGTCGTTATTGCGGAGCAGGGACTCGAGCACGATACGGATCGAGACAGGGAGTTTGGAAAGATTCGGAAATTTTTCGGCGAGTGCGGGGAGGGAGTGGAGTTTTCCTTCGTTGCCGGAGCCTGTGGTGAAAGTGCGGATGTAGCTCATGGATGGTGTTTTTCTGAAAATTTTTATGTGGGCGGAGGTTTGGTCATTATGGGGGATTTGTCAAAATCGTTCCACAAGTGGATTTAAGATTGTCCGTAAGGTTGGGGTTTGATTGATTGTCTGGATGAAACGGGTGATTTTAGGGCTGGCGTTCTGTGTAGTGGTGGGTTGCGGAGTGAAAAGCCAGATCCCCGTGCCGGATCCCGCGATGGCGGATAAAAGCGGACAGAACTTGGCGACCCTGCAGCGCGGGCATGCGGTCTACATAAGCCAGTGCTCCCGTTGCCACGAACCGATGATGCCGTCCAAGGTTTCCGGCGAAGATTGGCACGTGGTGGTTCCCGGGATGGCATGGAACGCCGGAATTTCCGAAGCGGATGAGGATGCGGTTCTGAAATATATTTTGGCGGCGCGTTAGAACGCGGCTATCCTTCCGAATGAAGGTATTTTCGCTGCTATTCATGATCTCAACCATGGTGTCCGCTGAAACCAAGATTTCGGATTTTCAATGGAAAAATCGGTTGCTTGTGATTCCGAAAGGAGACTCGGTATGGCTCAAAAAATTGGCAATTGAAGAAATGAATCTGAATGAGAGGGATGTGCGGGTTTTCATTTTGCAGGGTGCTGAAGGCTCCAAATACCCAACCCGGCCGGAGCTCGCGAAGCAATTCATCGATCGACTTCAGCCGGATCCCGAGATACCCGGAGTTTATTTGATAGGAAAAGATGGCCGCACGATCCTGCGGTGGTCTCTCGGGGAGTTTGATTTTCAAAAACTATACGCCAGTATCGATGCGATGCCCATGCGCCAGCGAGAAATGTCGGAAGGGGGATGAGGCTTGCTAAACGGGCGGCAGTGTGTAGCTTGAACCCAGTGAGATTCTTTGCTTCCATCGTTTTTGTCCTCATGGCCGTCGTTTTGCCGATGGCTGGGGCAACGCATTATTTCTGCACGACCAATATGGGCTGTGAGGGCGATGCGACGCAGTGTCTTTCCGGTGATGACAGTTGCTGTGGTAAATTGGGTGAAAATTCGCAGGACTGCCTGATTGCGAAAAATATCCTACCGGATGCGGAACCGACAAACTTGAACAAGCTCATCCTCCCACAGGCGGATTTTTCCGTGATCAATCGTCTGATCAGAGAGGAAATCCCATGGATTCGGGTTCATCAGGTGAGCCATGAAGTCGAACAAGTGCCGGATTGCCCGAGGCGACTCTACATCGATCAGCGGCGGTTGCTGATCTGAAGAACAAAAGATGCATCTTGTGCCGTCACTTTTTCCAGTGCGGCAGGCCTTTTTTTTGCGGGTTTCCGCGTTCTTTCGATTCTCAAATCATCATGATCACTTCCATCCCAGAACTGGGAAAACGTCTTTTCCAATACCAAAAGCTCTCTCCAAGCGCCCGCAGACGCATGGCGGTCTGGATTTTGCCGCTCGGACTTTTGTTCGGGTTCCTGCTCATCTTCGCCCTGCTTTTCCGCGATCGCCTGGTTCCTGCCACGCAGGTCGAAGTCTTTCCTGCCGTTGGCATCGAGGAAAACATCGAAATCACAACGCCCAAGAAATCCGGGAATCGCACCGGCAAATTGATGTTCCAGGCATCAGGCTGGATCGAACCAGATCCTCTTCCGATCAGAGCCACCGCTCTGACCGACGGCATTGTCGATTCCGTGCATGTCCTCGAGGGAGAACTCGTGAAAAAAGGAGATCTTCTCGCTACCTTGGTGCGGATCGACTCTCAACTCGAGCGCGACGCGATGGCCGCAAAACTGGCGGAAACGAAAGCCATGTTCGACGCACATTGCGTGAAGACCCAACTCGCATTGCAGAGAATGGAAGAAGAAAAGGCAGCTCTCACCATTGCCCAAGCGAATGCCGAACAGGCCACCGACAAACTTCGTCGTTATGAAGGATTAACCAAGGGCGCGATCAATGAGGACGAAATGGTCGCGTCACGTTTGGAGGAAAAACGTCAACTCGCGGAAGTTGATGCCGCGAAGGCGCGCATTGCGGGAATCGCTCAGGAGCTCAACCAGATCGCTTTTGAAATCCTCGCCATTCAATCGAAGATCAAGGAAGTGGAAATCGAGTTGCAAAAAGCCGAGCTCGCGCATGCGCGCACGGAAATCAAAGCTCCGGTCGATGGCCGGGTGCTCGCATTGAAAGCCGCGCCCGGTCAGAAAAAAATGGTCGGGATGGATGATATGGACAGCTCGACCATCGCGATTTTATACGAGCCCGCGCATCTGCAAGTGCGCGTGGATGTTCCGTTAGCCGATGCAGCGGGACTCAGCGTCGGCCAGCGCGCAAAGATCCGCTCCAATCTTCTGCCGGATCAGGTTTTCGAAGGCGAAGTCACAAGAATCGAAGGTGCTGCGGATCTCCAACGCAACACCTTGCAGGCGAAAGTGCGCATCGAAAACCCCAGCGACAAACTCCGTCCGGAAATGTTGAGTCGGGTGGAGTTTTTTGAAACCACGCTTTCTACTACAGATGCCGTAGTGGAATCGACTGGCATCGCGGTGTATGTTCCGCAAGAAGCGATCCAAAACAATCAGGTTTGGATCTGCGATCCCGATACCAAGCGCGCCGAGCGGCGTGTGGTGAATCCCGTTGTGGCCAAAAACGGCATGGTCATGGTCAGCCCGGAAGTCCGACCTGGCGAATGGGTCATCACCAAACCGCTCGATCTCAAAGCCGGCCAACGCCTCAACCCCATTTTCAAAGAACGTTTATGATCACCTGCAAATCCATTTCCAAATCCTACACCAAAGGCACGAACATCGTGACGCCTCTGGAGAACCTCGACCTTGAGGTGGGTCGCGGCGAATTTCTCGCGCTGATGGGGCCATCGGGTTCCGGGAAAACCACCTTGCTGAATTTGATATCAGGCATCGATTCTCCTTCCTCAGGCAGCCTCGTCATCGATGGCGAAAACATCGCGGCATTCAGCCGCAAACAACTCACGGCATGGCGCGCTCGAAAAGTCGGTTACATCTTCCAGCTCTATCACCTGATTCCCGTTCTAACCGCTTTTGAAAACGTTGAGCTGCCATTGCTGATCACATCGCTGAGCAAGGCGGAGCGGAAACAAAAAGCCGAAGAAGCGTTGGAAATTGTGGGGCTGAAAGACCGATCTCACCACACACCGAGCGAGTTGTCAGGAGGACAGGAACAGCGGGTCGCGATCGCGCGGGCCTTGGTGGCGGATCCCGCCTTATTGGTGGCGGACGAACCGACCGGAGATTTGGATCGAGAATCCGCCACGATGATTTTAGAATTACTGCAAAAACTTTCCCGCGAGCGTGGCAAAACCATCGTGATGGTGACCCACGACGCGCGCGCGGCTGCGGCGGCGGACCGGACCTTGCATTTGGAAAAAGGTAAATTGTTAGAAAACGAACCCCACCTATCCAAAGTATGATCGCTCTCTTTCAACTCGCTGCGAAACAACTGCTGCGCCATCGGCTGCGGACGGTGCTGACCGTTTGCGGAGTGGCTTCAGGAATGTTTCTTTTCACCTCGGTGGAAACGCTTCAGGATTCGCTGGCATCCGCCACCGAGGAAACCGCCGCGGATACGACCTTGGTGGTGTATCGCGAAAACCGTTTCTGTCCGATGGCGAGCCAGTTGCCAGAGCATTACCAGGATGAGATTCGTGAAATGGACGGTGTGAAAGAAGTCATCCCCATCAAGATCACCGTGAACAACTGCGGAGCGAGCTTGGATGTGATCACGTTTCGCGGTGTGCCTGAGGGGATGCTGCGCAAATTTGCGCCGGAGATTGAGATCATCGAAGGTGATGAAAGCGAATGGCTCAAACGCGGTGACGGGGCTCTGTTAGGTGAACAATTTGCGAAGCGACGCGGACTCAAGCCGGGCGATAAATTCGATGCGGTGGGTGTCACGGTGCATGTTGCGGGAATCATCCGATCGCCGTTTCCGCAGGACAACAACGTCGCTTATGTGAAGTTGGAATTCCTGCAACAAGCCTCCAAAATGGGTTTGGGAATCGTCACGCAGTTCAATGTGCGAGTGGAGAAATCCTCGCAGTTGAAAACGGTGGCGGAGGCGATCGATGCCCGTTTCAAATCCGATCAAATGCCCACCAACACGCGTCCGGAAAAAGCCTTTTTCGCGGAAGCGGCGGGACAACTCATCGAGTTAATTGGATTCACACGTTGGCTCGGGATCGCGGCCGTGGTAGCGGTGGTGTTGTTGGTCGCAAACGCGATTTCACTGATGGTGCGGAGTCGAGTCAAAGAAAACGCCGTGCTGCGGACGCTGGGTTATCCAAGTCGCGCGATCATGTTCCTGGTTCTCAGTGAAGGCGGTTTGTTAGGCCTGATGGGCGGGCTTTTCGGAGCCGGCCTGGCGTGGGCGTTCCTGCGTTGGCAAAGTTTCACCATGGGCAGCGAAGGCCAGACTCTCGCCATCCTGCCTCAATTTTCCACCGTTCTTTTCGCGATCACCGCGGCTTTATTATTAGGAATCATCGCCTCCATCCACCCCGCCTTCATCGCCATCCGCCAGCCTATCGTGAAATCTTTGCGATCATAGGACTTATTCGACCTATAGGACTTATGCTACCTCTATCCTACGCTCTCAGAAACCTCTTTCGCGACAAGTCGCGGCTGTTGCAGACAGTCGGTGGGTCGGCGCTTGTGGTGATGTTGGTGATGGCTGCGGCGGCACTGAACGGCGGGATGAAGCAGGTGCTCGCGGCATCGGGTTCTCCACGAAACGCGATTCTGTTAGGTGCGGGTAGCGAGGAAAGTATCCAGCGCAGCGAGGTGAGCTCGCAGTTGTCGGGAATTGCGGAAGCGACGATCCGTGGCGTTTCCAAAGTGATGGGTCGGCCGGCGGCCGCGGCGGAGATTCATTATATGTCGACCCTCCACACGTCGGATGGGGGAAAAGGCCAGGCCTTGTTCCGTGGCGTGACCCCATCGGCCTTGCTGGTGCATCCGGAAGTGCGCTTGGTCGAAGGCACGTTTCCGCAAGCGGGTGAGGTGATGGTCGGAAAACTCGCGTGGCGCAAACTCGGGGTGGCTGAGAACGCGTTGAAGGTCGGCAGGAAAGTTTTGTTAGATAAATCCGAAATGACCATTTCCGGTGTGTTCGCCGCGCCCGGGACCGTGATGGAATCGGAAATCTGGGCGGTGATCGGCGACCTGCGCATGTTGGCGCAGCGCGAGACGGTTTCGTGCGTGGTGCTGCGGATGGATAGCGCGGAAGATTTTACTGAAGCCGATTTGTTCGCCCAACAACGTCTTGATCTCGAACTCACCGCCATGCGCGAGAGCGATTATTACGCGGCGCTTGGTGATTTCTACAAACCCATCCGTATCATGACTTGGCTGACGGCTGGATTGGTCGCGGCGGGGGCGATCTTCGGCGGGTTCAACACGCTTTACGCCGCGTTCGCATCGCGCATTCGCGAGCTGGCGACCTTGCAAGCGATTGGCTTTGGTCGGCTCGCGATCTTTTTCAGCCTCGTGCAGGAAAGTTTGGTTGCCTGTTTGGCAGGAACCTTGCTCGCTTCGGTTTTGGCTCTGATGTTGCTTGATGGCATGACCATTCCGTTTTCGATCGGAGCCTTCACGATCGGCATCACACCGGGGGTGGCGGTGATCGGTTTGGTCACGGGAATTTTGTTAGGAATCCTGGGTTCTATCCCGCCCGCCATCCGTTGCCTCATGCCCGCCTTGCCAAAAGCTCTTCGTTCGTAAAATCTCTAACCCCATCAAAACCATGAAACTAACAAACTTATCCATCGCCCTCATTGCCTTGCTCTCCCTGTATGCCTGCAAACCCAAGGAATCGGCATCAAACACCAAAACCCAAGCTCCTGATCCTGTGCTCGCTGCTTATTTCGTGACCGAGACGTTGCCGGATGCGCAATCCATCCACATCGCTCGCACCACTGCGAAGCCTGGAGATACGATCACCCTTAAAGGCGAAGTGATCGGTCGGGAAAAAGTTTTTGTCGATGGCCGTGCCGCGTTCATTCTGGGCGATCCGGAAAAGCTCACGGCATGCAACAAAAAGCCCGGAGATAACTGCGAGACTCCTTGGGATGCCTGTTGCGACAGTCAGGAAGTGAAAAAAATTGCCACCGCATCAATCCAGATCGTTGATGAAAACGGCCGCGCCATGGCGCGTGAGTTGAAAGGCGTTAATGATCTCAAAGAACTCAGTTCCCTGACTTTGAAGGGGATCGTTGATCAGAGTTCAACCGAAGAAAATTTCGTCATCAACGCGACGCAGATTCACGTGGAGAAGAAGTGATTTTTAGAAAAGGACCGCGTGACTCCAGTCACGCTTCATCTGCATGCGCGACTGGAGTCGCGCGGTCCATCTCGTCTCAAACCGTCCGACTCACTCTCAATCTTTCCGCGATCATCAGTGACTTGAATCGCGCGTAATCCTCTTCCTGAGTTCCGGAGATCAGGCGGTAGGTGTAGAGAGGCCACTGGCTGATTTCCTCCATGGCGTTTTTCATGCGTAGGGCGATGACTTCGGCGGAATCCGTGCCCCGGCCGGAGAGGCGCTGGAGGAGTTCTGTTTCATCGGGTGGCATGACGAAGAGATCGACCAAGGCTTTGCGGATCGACGGGTCGTTGGATTGGCGAACCAGCGCCGCGCCCTGCACATCGAGATCCATGACCACATCGCGACCCGTTTGAAGGTATCCGATGACTTCCGACAGGAGGGTTCCGTAGAGATTGCCGTGGACTTCGGCGCTTTCGAGAAATTCGCCGTTTTCGCGTTTGGCGAGAAATTGATCGCGACTCAGAAAGTGGTAGTCCTTGCCATCGGTTTCACCCGGGCGCGGTGAACGGGTGGTGCAGGAAATCGAGTAATGGGCCTCGTTTTCTCCCGCGATGCGCCTGCACAGGGTTGTTTTTCCGGATCCTGAGGGACCTGAGACGACCAATAGAATTCCTGTCCGCTGTGACATATGGCTAGAGTGCACGGAAATTTGGGAATTCAAAATTCAAAATTTCGTTGATATTCCAAGGCTTGCCATGAAGGGGAGCTAGGTTACACTGCGACACGTTCATGAAGTGCTTTATCCTCACAACAGCGGCCATGTTCCATGGTGTGCTTCTTGCCGGTGCTCAAGACACGCCCGTGTCCAATGAAACGAGCTTTTTGAAGATCGTGGAGGCCGGGGGCATCATGATGTTCCCGCTGGCCCTGATTTCGGTCGTCGGCGTGGTGATGATCTTGCTCTATCTGTTGACGATCCGCCGCAATGCTGTGGTGAGCGACCGTTTCATGGATACTGCGGAATCCATGATCCGCAAACGCGACTATCTGGGATTGATCGGTTATTGCCAGAAACAGAACCAGTCGATGGCGCGGGTGACGCACAAGACTCTGGATTTCTTCACCAAATACCCGAGCGCATCCTTTGCCGAGGTGCGCGAAGTGGCCGAGTCCGAGGGATCGAGACAGGCGGGATTGCTGAGCGCGAGGATCACCTATCTGGCGGATATCGGATCGATTGCGCCAATGGTCGGCCTGTTGGGAACGGTTTTGGGGATGATCAAATCGTTCATGAACATTTCTGAAGGCGATGTGCAGGGAGTGCGGCAAATGGAGCTGGCGGCAGGGGTTCACGAGGCCTTGGTCACGACGGCAGCGGGCCTGATGATCGGTATTCCAGCCTTGGTCTTTTATTCGATTTTCCGTGGCAGGGTGCAGAAATACATTGCGGAATTGGAAGCAGCAACCACGCATCTGATGGCGTTGTTGCACACCCAAGTCGAGCATCAGCGACCTGCGGCAGGTGGTTTTGATGCGGCCGGAAAAAAACACCGCGACGAATACACAACTCCCGCGCCATCTTTGTTGGATAAGAACAGGCCGGATCTTCACGGTATTTAAACCCATCCGTCATGAAATTTCAGAGCAGACAACCCGAACCCGCCACCATGCAGTTGGCGCCGATGATCGACATCGTGTTCCTGTTGTTGATTTTCTTCATTGTGACCTGGCAGTTCACGAGATCGGAAACCGAGTTATCGGTTTCGGTTCCGACCGCTCAGGAAGGTGCCGAGCCCCAGCGTCAGGTCGGTGAGATCGTCATCAACATTCTGGCGGATGGCACGTTGCGTATCGAGGGCGGCACGGTCGATCTGGAGCAACTGCTGGTGAAACTGGCCAAGATTGCAGCGGAGTTTAAAAACCAACCTGTCCGGATCCGTGGGGACGGCGGTGTGGCCTATCAGCGCATCGTTGAAGTCATTGATACCTGTCAGAAAGCCGGAATCTGGAACATCTCATTTGCAACCCAGCGGCCAACCCCATCAGAGTAACGGTATGCCAGAGCGTCGCCCATTTTCCCTCTGTCCGATTCCATGGTTGTTGTTCCTTGGATTGGCAGTCAGCCATGCTCAGGAAGCTCCGCCACGTGCCGGAGTGGTTCAGGAAGAACTGAAAACGGATCCTGCCGATGCTTTTTTGGAGCGAGCCAAAAATGTGTATGACGCGGCACAAGCGAGCCAGAATCCCGACGAGCGCCGTGAATTGTATCTGCGTGCCACGACTTTGCTGAACCAATATCTCCAGGAATTCGGTCGGCATCCGAACGCGGAAGCTGCCTGGTGGTATATCGGCAACAGCTATCTTCAAATCGGAATGTCGGATGATGCCAAGCGCTGTTTCTCGACGCTGATGAACGGCTATCCGAATGGGAAATATGCCGCGGCTGCATCTTACACGCTTGCCGTGGATCATTACAACAAGGGGGAATATGCTTTCGCCGCACCTTTGTTTGAGAAATTCACCGTGAATGGAGTTCGTGCTGAAGATCGCGCGCGGAGCAAGTTTCTGGCTGGAAACTGTTATCGCCTTACCGGAAGGGATCGCGACGCGACGAAAGCCTATCAGGAAATCATCAAGGACCCCAAAGCGATCGAGCTGCATAATCAGGCGAAGCTGGCACTGGGGCATCTCATCTTCAAGGCAGGAAAAGTGGAGGATGCTTTGGGCTTGTTTGAGGAGGTCGCGAAGTCGGAAGCCGTGGATCAGATCCGCGCCGAGGCGTCTTTGCATGCTGCGATTTCCGCAACCAAACTTGGCAAGGCGGATATCGCCGAAACCTATCTCCGTTATGTTTTGGAAAAACCCGGCATGGAGGCTTACCGCCCCGATGCACAGATCGCCTTGATGGAGAATTATTATGCCGCCAAAAAATACAAAGAACTGCTCGATGTGTTCGGCAAAAGTGAAATCAAGGCGGAAGGCGAAAAAGAAGCGACTCGATTGATGGTGGCCGCACGGGCGATGTTGCAGCTCAAGAAAGCATCGGAAGCGAGCAAGGTGTTTCGTGAGATCGAACGCATGGTTTCGCCGGATAGCGATCTTGCCTTTCAGGCTGCGTATTACCGTCTGAATTGCTCCTTCCAGATCGAGGGCAAATTCGTCATCGAGCAAGTCGATGCGTTTTTGCAAATTTATGAGAAATCCCGCGCGAAAGATCCGCGCATCCACACCGCACTCTTGATTAAAGCCGAGACCTTGTTCTCCCAGAGCAAGATCCCGGCGGCTGCCGAGGTTTTCTCAAAAATCGATCCCAAACTGCTCACGGAATCGAACCGACCCGGATTCCTCTTTCAACGAGGCTGGTGCCTTTCCGAAGCCGGCGATGCGCAAGGTGCGATTTTGTCGCTGAGCGAGTTCATCAAACAATATCCGAAAGACGGCCGCGTTCACAGCGCCTTGGTGAAACGCGCGAAGTCGTATGCGGATATCGGCGAGCCGACCAAAGCCGTTGCGGATTATGACTTGATCGCCACCGATAAAACCGCTCCCAAGGATTTGGTTACGATGGCATGGTTGGAATCGGCGCGCACCCGCCGAAAGGAGGGGAACATCGAGAACATGATGTTGCGTTACCGGAGCTTGCTTGAGGTGAAGGATCTCAGTGTAAATCTTGTGGCGGAGGCGAAATACTGGGTCGGCTGGGGATTGGTGAAAATCAACAAGCCCAAGGATGCCGTCGAGTTTCTCAATGACGCACGCAAGCTCCGCAAGGATGCCTACGCGAAGCATGCCGGATTGTTGCTGGCGCTCTCTTATTTCTCCGCCCAGGACCCGATCCAACTCGCGAGCGAAATCGATCGCGCCATCAAGGACGGTTATGCGAACGAAATTCCATTCCAAGCCCTGCAGTGGTCGGGCATGCAGTCATACAACGCGCGGGATTACGCTTCCGCCGCAAAGTATCTTAACCTCACGGTGAACGACAAGGAACCGAGAGCGACACCGAAAGAAGTCTGGAGATATCTCGGAAAATCTCTGTTGGAAACCGGCAAGGCGAGTGATGCCTTGAAAGCCATCGGCCACGTTCTTGAGGTGGAGGACCAACCCGCATGGAAAGCGGACGGATTGCTCGATCAGGCACGGGCGTATTACCAATTGGGCAAATACGAGGAATCCCGAAAAGTCGCGGATGAAGGCTTGGCGCTGCGCCCGCAGGGTCGGACATCCGCCGGATTGCGGATTGTTTCCGCTGATCTTCATGCACAAAAGGGAAGTTCGGCCGAAGCCGCAGCGGATTATCTTTATGTCATCGAATTCCAGGATGATGCCGATCTCAGGCCGCTTGCGATTCACCGCTATTCGTTGCTGATGGACAAGCAGGGCAAAAAGGAAGAGGCGGAAAAATACAGAGCGCGGCTGAAGCAGGATTTCCCGAATTGGAAAGCTCCGAAGTAAGGTCGGCGGAATCCGAAAAGCATCTTCATGAGCGGCTGTATTCAGAATGAGAAAGCGATTCAGCAAACCTTGCTTCGCGCAAATCAAACGGTGCTTGCCGCGGCCTCCGCATTGCCATTGCGGGATGATCTGGCGAACGAGTTGTCGATTGCAAAGCAAGCTGCCGATCGGGGTTACTTTTTACCCGACGAAGAGGAATGGGTGAAACTACGATACTCGCAGTATCTCGGACTGCGCGCCTCGTTGTTGTCGACGATTGAGGAAATCGGCAGGCAGGCGGGTCGCGGTCATTGGGAATGGCGCTCCCGCATGCCGCTTTTCACGACGGCATTCCTGGCGGCGTGCATTTTGCTCCGAGCGAACCGTTTCGTGGTGGATTTCGCCTCACAGCATTCCGTAATTTGGAAAAAGCTCGATGAGGAGGATATAGCCTCGGGAATTCCCAGAAAATCCTTCACCGCGGTCTATCGTGCGCTGACTTCTCCGAAAAACCAACTCAGGTTTCTATACGCGGTCGATCATTACACTCGCCATCGGGAGGAAATCCTTTCGTTGAAAAGCGATCCGTTGATGCTGGAGATGATCGAGCTGCTCGAAACTGAAGAACCGTTTATTGAGCGCAGCCGCCGTGATGCGGTGAAACGGCGCATTTGCTACAGATGGTTTTCTTTCCTGCGTCGTCATCGTTACGCATGGAAAAACGTGATGTTCGGTCTGTTCGAAGTTTCAGGTCGTGCCATCGCCGAGTTGCGCCAACCCGGCATCAAACCGTCGGGCGCTCCCAAGCGGATCAGTCCCGAGTTGAGAGAGCGGATTTTGGAATCGGTGAAACCCGGAGACGTGTTCATCACGCGCCACGATGACGCATTGAGCAATCTGTTCCTTCCCGGTTTCTGGCCTCATGCGGCTCTTTATCTCGGTAGAACGGGCGATCATGCGGCGGAGTGGGGGGAACTGCCGCAAGCGGATCAAACGGATTCCTGGTTTCTCGAAGCCAAGAAAGACGGCGTCAAAGTCAGACCTGCCGGAGAGACGCTAGCTTTAGATGCGTTGGTAGTCCTTCGGCCTCCGCTGTTAGAAGATGACCTTGCGAAGGGCGTCCAACGCGCGCTATCGCATCGCGGCAAGCCGTATGATTTTCTGTTTGATTTCCGAACGACGGAACGTCTCGCCTGCACCGAAGTGATTTATCGCGGATTTCACGGAGTGGGGCCGATCCGTTTTCATCTGAAGGAAACCGGAGGTCGCTTGTGTTTGCCTGCCGAAGCGTTTTTGGATCAGGCGCTGGCCTGCGGATTTTCGCTGGTTCTAACAGCAGGTTTGCAGGGCGATGTGATTCTGACCGGCGTGGAAGCCGAGAAGGCTTTTCATGCGAGCCGCAAAACGACCTAAGCGGATTTTTTCGCAGGAACCACCAATGTAGGGACAATCGATTTTCTGACCATGCCCTCCGCCACACTGCCGAGCAGAAGGGAAGAGACGACGTTGTGGCCGTGGGTGCCGATCACGACGAGATCCGCACCGATCTCCATGACGGTGGATTCGAGCTGCAGCAATGGCCTGCCGTCTTCCAGGCGACCGATGACCCGGATGCCCGAGCTTGCGGCCAATTCCGATACCAGACCTTCCAAGGTTTTCTGAGCGCGCTTCCGTGCCTCCGCGTGAAAGGTTTGGATGGCAGGAAATTCATCCGGCGTGAAGCCGTAGGCGGTGTAGGTGGGCTCGGGTTCGACCACGTGAAGCAAGTGCAATTCCGCACCGAAGGCTTTCGCCATTTCAACCGCCTTCGAGGTGACACCAGCGGTTGCATCCGAAAAATCGATAGCTGCGAGGATCTTTTTCATACCTCACCTTAGGACAAATTTCCCATGGGGAAAAGCCAAAGGTTGAAGGAATCCATCATGCAAACAGGTCCTTGATGACCTTGGCGGGTTCCACGCCGGTGAGACGTTGGTCGAGTCCCTGGAACTTGTAGGTCATGCGCTCGTGGTCGATTCCCAGAGCATGGAGAATGGTCGCGTGAAGGTCACGGATGTGAACGGGATTTTCCGTGATGTTGTAACTCATCTCATCGGTTTCTCCATAGACCTGACCGCCTTTGATTCCACCACCGGCCATCCATATGCTGAAGCAGCGCGGATGGTGGTCGCGTCCGTAGTTGGTCTCGGTGAGGGTTCCCTGGGAGTAAACCGTACGCCCGAATTCTCCACCCCAAATGACGAGGGTGTCTTCCAACATGCCTCGTTGTTTAAGATCCTGAATCAGGCCGTAGCAACCTTGGTCGACGTCTTTGCACTGCGATGCGAGATCGCGCGGTAGATCGCCATGCTGGTCCCAACCACGGTGGAAAATCTGCACGAAGCGCACGCCGCGCTCGAGCAGGCGGCGGGCCATGATGGCGGAGTTGGCGAATGTGCCGCGCACCTTGCTGTCGTCGCCGTAGAGTTGATAGGTGTGCTCCGATTCGCCAGATAGATCGGCGAGCTCGGGAACGGAGCGTTGCATGCGATAAGCCATTTCATATTGCTGCATGCGGTTCTGGATTTCCGGATCCTTGATGGCGTCGTAAGACTTCTGATTCAGTTTTCCGAGGCCGTCCAACATGCTGCGACGCAGTTCGCGGGGAACACCGGGTGAGTCTTTGAGGAAAAGCACGGGATCGCCGAGCGAGCGCAAAGCGACGCCCGCGTATTTTCCGGGAAGATACGCCGAGCCCCAGAGGCGCGAGGATATCGCCTGCACGTTTGCGAACGGCGAGGTGTGGGTGGCGTGCAAAACAACGAAGGAGGGGAGGTCTTCATTCATTGTTCCGAGTCCGTAGGAAAGCCACGATCCCATGGAGGCTTTGCCGTTCACCATGGATCCGGTATAGACCAGTTGGTTGGCGGGTTCGTGGTTGATCGCGTCCGTGTGCATCGATTTGATGACGCAAAGGTCGTCCACCATCTTCGCATGCCATGGGAGAAGTTCACTGACCCATGTGCCGGATTGACCGTGTTGCTTGAAATTGAAAATCGATGGAGCTAGCGGGAAGGCGGCTTGTCCTGCCGTCATGCCCGTGAGACGTTCGCCTTCTTTGGCCAGGTAGGCTTTGAGGTCTTCCTTGTAGCGTTTTTTGAGTTCCGGTTTGTAGTCGAAGGTATCGAGTTGGGAGGGAGCTCCGATCAATGAGATGTAGATCGCGCGTTTGGCTTTCGGCGCAAACTGGGGGATCGACATGTTGCCCATGGGCTTTGCCGCGCCGAAGCCTTCCTGGTTGAGGAGTGATGCCATGGCGGCAACACCGAGACCCGTTCCGGTCTTTCGAAAGAACTGACGGCGGGTGAATGCTTCGTTGTAGAGATCTACTGGATTCATCGTAGTTTATCGGGTTACGGTTTCATCGAGGTTGAACAATTGGTTCGCCACCAAAGTCCATGCGGCGAGTTCGGGGATGGAGACGGAGGGATCGACCGGCGACTCGCCAACGGTGACGGCGAGTTTCGCTTCATCGGTTTTTTCACGGTAATAGGTTTCCGCCGCCTCGAGGGTTTGCTTGATTGCAGCCAACTCGTCGGATTGCATTTTGCGGTTGAGAAGGCGCGATGAGATGATGTCGATGCGTTGGTCGAAATCCTTGCCTTCCTTGAGAGCGATCGTTGCGAGAGCCCTTCCGGCCTCAACGAACTGAGGATCGTTCATCAGGGCGAGCGCCTGAAGCGGAGTGTTCGTTCGCTCCCTGGCGACGCAGAAGATTTCCCGCGTGGGAGCGTTGAGGATTTCCATGGTGGGCGGAGCGGCGGTGCGTTTCCAGAAGGTGTAGACGGAGCGGCGGTAGAGGGATTCGCCTTTGTCCTGTTTGTAATCCTTGGTGTTGGATTGAGGCATGGCGACCGCGCTCCAGATTCCTTCTGGTTGATAGGGTTTGGCCGGCTTGCCGCCAACTTTGTTAGATAACAGATCCGCGCTGGCGAGAGCGAGGTCGCGGATTTGCTCCGCCTCTAGGCGGGTGCGGGGTCCGCGTGAGAGAAGGGTGTTGGCCGGATCGATTTCCAGTTTTTCGGAACTGACATGGCCTGACTGACGGTAGGTTTTGGACAAGACGATGGTTTTGACCATCTGTCTGAAATCCCATTTGTTCGTCACGAACTCCGATGCTAGCCAGTCGAGCAATTTCGGGTGTGTAGGCCGTGCGCCCATGATTCCGAAATCACCGTTGGTTTCCACGATACCCCTGCCGAACATGTAGTACCAGAGGCGGTTCATGGTGACACGTGCCGGGAGCGGATTTTTCGGATCGTTCAACCATTGGGCGAGTCCACGGCGATCCTTGGTCGCGCCTTCAGGCATGGGTGGCAGCATGGCCGGTGTTTCGGGAGTGACTCTCTCACCCTTGGCACTGTATGAGCCGCGGGTCAGAACGTGTGCGAACGGCTCGGAGTTTTTCTTTTCTTCGTATACCAAAGTCATCGAACCGCGATCGCGATACATCTTGTCTTCCGCGTTGAATTTGTCCTGTTCGGCGAGGAGCTTGAGGGATTCGGGATCCACCGTGGTGATATAGTGTTCGAATAGCGCGTCATTTTGTTCCTTAGTGCGCTTGGAAGCAGGGAGGGCAACCCATTCATCGATCATCTGCAGATTCGAGAGTCGCGCGATCTCAGCCTCGCTCAGCAGTCGGCGATACATGCGGAAATCCTGAAGCGCGACTTTGCCGGTGATTTTGTTTTCTCCGCTGGAGCGCGAACCGAGCACCAGTGGTGTTTCCGTCACGATATTGCCACCAACGGTGTTCGGGTAGGTTTTAGCACCAGCCTTCTTGCCATTGATATACATGGTCAGTGATTGATGTCCGCTCAGATGACCGTTGAAAACGATCATGATGTGGTTCCAGGTTTTGGGTTTCAATTTGGCGCCCGCTTGGATTTTGCAGGCGGATTTGTCCCACTTGTCGATGATATGCGCGCCGGGCTTTGCATCTTCAAACCAAAGATCCCAGCCACGTGATTCCTGACGGGCATCAATTTTTGCGATGACCGAGCCTGTTGGTTGACCATCGAACCAAACGAAACCGCCGTAGGTGATTTGGTCGCCTCGGGTGAAATTTCCGATATTGCCGAGTTCGATAGGTTTGTCGGAAACGATCACTGCCTTGCCGAGGGGGCCATCCAACAACTCGGGTTGGTTCGGCCACTCTTTTGACACCCCGTCGACGATGCCTTTGATCGATCCGGATTTCTCGTTGAGCGGGAGGTGGAGAATCAGTGTGGAGTCGACTTCCTTCTCTGCGAGCTTCGCATCGCCAGCGAGCCATTTTTCAAAATCCGGTTTGGCCGAGGCTTTGCGGGATTCGATGCGTTTCGCGACATCCTGGATTTGTTCCTGCAGGGTGTTCCATGCTTCACGGTCTTCAGGCAATGCGGCAAAGATCGATGGCGGATGGATGGCGTTGTTTCCATCCATGGCGGACATGGTGTTGTTTCGGAAAAACGCAGTGAGCTGATAGAATTCCTTGGTCGAGAAAGGATCGAACTTGTGGTCGTGGCATGCCGCGCAACTTGCGGTCAGGCCCAGCCATACCGCGCCTAGGGTGTCGACTCGGTCGGCCGCATAAATGGCTTCGTATTCCTCCGGTATCGCACCGCCTTCACCGGTGGTAGAGAGGCAGCGGAGAAAGCCAGTGGCGATTTTTTGGTCGATGTTGGGATTCGGCAAAAGATCGCCGGCGATTTGCTCGGTGGTGAACTGATCCCACGGCATGTTCGAGTGGAAGGCACGGATCACCCAATCGCGGTAAGGCCAGATGGCACGATAGTTGTCGATGTGGATGCCGTGGGTGTCCGCATAGCGGGCTGCATCGAGCCAATGACGCCCGAAATGTTCCGCGCTTGCGATAGTGGCGAGCAAGCGATCCGCTTCGTCGGAAATCGCCCGATCGGCATTTTTTTCATAAGCCGCCACGAAGGCATCCGTTTCGGCAGGTTTGGGCGGAAGACCAGTAAGGTCAAAACTCAGGCGGCGATGGAAACGGCGGGGTTCCTCTGCTTCGTTCGGTTTCAGATTGGCTTCGTTGAGTTTTTCCAAAACAAATCCGTCGATCGGATGGGATGACCATTTGTTGATCGGCGATTCATGACGAACAACCGGCTCGTAAGACCAATGTTTTTCGAACTCAGCGCCTTGCTCGATCCACTTTTCCACGAGTGCGATTTCCCGGGGTCTCATGACCTTGTGGCTCTCCGGTGGAGGCATCACTTCGTTTTTGTCATGGGATTTCATCAGCTGAACCAGCTCGGATTCGGCGGGCTTGCCCTTGATGATGACCGGAACTCCGGAGTCGCGGATCTTGAAAGCTTCTTCCTCGATATCCAAGCGCAGCGGTTCTTTTTCAGGTTTGCGCGTGCCAGCATCCGGACCGTGGCAGTGATAACAATATTCGGAGAGAATGGGCTGGATGTGTTCGTTGAATGACACTTGCTCCGGCAACGCCAATGGATCCTTCCCAGCAACTTCGGCCGCTTTTTCAACGACTGTTGCAGATTCCTTGCAGCTGGAAAGCAGCATAGCCAAAGGGATTAAGATGGGAAAAAGTCGTTTCATGGGGATTTAATCGAACGGCATACGTCGATTCTGGGAGTTTTTTATCAGAGTAGAAACACAGACTTTCAATTAAACCCGCCGTAATCTTCCTGACAAATCGTAATTTCTGACCAAATCTGGAAGAAATCGCAACCAGCGCAATTCGGAATTGGACTTTACGTTCTGAAACTTAGAGTGCGGCAGATGAAACGCCTTTTTTTACTCGACGGGATGGCTCTGATTTACCGGGCCCATTTCGCCTTCATTCACAACCCGATCCGCAATTCGAAAGGCGTCAATACTTCCGCACTCTACGGATTTATCAACACCCTGCTGGCCATTTTGGAAAAAGAAAACCCGACTCATCTCGGGGTTGCCTTTGATACATCCGCGCCCACTCCGCGACACATCAAATTTCCCGCCTACAAGGCTCAACGCGATGAAATGCCGGAGGAACTTGCGGCTGCAATCCCTCACGTAAAAACCCTCTGCCGGGCATTTGCGATCCCCGTGTTGGAAATCGACGGCTTCGAGGCCGACGACCTGATCGGAACCTTGGTCAAGCGTGCCGAGCCGGAAGGCTTCGAATCCTACATGGTCACACCCGATAAGGATTTCGCCCAGCTGCTATCGCCAAAAACCTTCATGTGGCGACCCGGTCGCAAGGGCACGGAACATGAAATCATCGGTCTGCAACAACTTCCGGAAATCTGGGGCGTCAGCGAACCCCACCAAATCATCGATCTTCTGGGGCTGATGGGCGACGCCTCCGACAACATCCCCGGCGTCCCGGGCATCGGACCCAAGACTGCCCAGAAGTTGATTCTGGATTTCGGTTCGATTGAAAATCTCCTGAAAAATACCGACAAGCTGAAGGGCAAACAAAAGGAAAGCGTCGAGTCCAATTCCGATCTGGCCCTGCTTTCCAAAGAGCTTGCCACAATCATTACCGACTGTCCGCTGGAGGTTTCCTGGGATGATCTTCTCATCTCTAAGCGCGATGACGAAGCACTCAAGCAACTCTTCATCGATTTCGAATTCCGCACGTTTACCAAACGATTTTTTGGTGAGGAAGCCGGCAGGGCCGAATCACCGAGTCAGCCGCAGACCGAGGCAACGCCAACCTTGTTCGAAACCTTCAGAACCATTCGCGACGTGCCCCATAACTACATCCTGGCGGACACGGCCGAACTTCAAGCCCAGCTCTTCAAGCAGCTATCTTCCCGGAAATCGTTTTGCTTCGATATCGAAACCACTTCACTGAAGCGTCATTCCGCCAAATTGTTAGGAATCGCGTTTTCATGGGAGGCGCATGAGGGTTGGTATCTTCCGTTTTCCGAAAATCTCCTGCCCGATATCAAGGCGGCGTTGCGTTCGTCCGCGGAAAAGATCGGCCACAATTTGAAATACGACCTGTCCGTGCTTCACGCTCATGGCATCGAAGTCGGCGGGCCTTTTTTTGACACAATGTTGGCGGATGCCTTGGCGGTTCCCGAGCGCCGTCACAACATGGATTATCTCTCGGAAATTCTGCTCGGTTACACGCCGGTGAAGTTGGCGGACGTGGCGGCGGCGTCCAACCACCCGGCCGAAAATACTTCTGATGACCTTTTCGACTTCGCAGAGAAAAAAACGACCAATTCCAAGGAGTTGGACATGCTTTCCATTCCTCTCGAAACCCTCGCCGAATATGCCGCGGAAGATGCGGACGTGACTTTCCAACTCGCTGAGAAGCTCCGTCCCATGCTACATGAAGCGGGTCAGGAAAAAATCTTTTCCGAAATCGAAGCTCCGCTGCTTCCTGTTCTGGTGCGTATGGAAATGGAGGGAATTGCGATCGATCTGAAAGCCCTGAAAGCCATCGGCGATGATCTACAGCAAACCATCGACCAGCTTGCCAAGTCCATTCAGGCTCACGCAGGAACCCCGTTCAACATCGCCTCTCCCAAACAGCTCGGACAAATCCTGTTCGAGCATCTCAAATTGTTAGACAAGGCGAAGAAAACCAAAACCGGCCAATATAAGACCGATGAACAGACGCTATCCACCTTGTTGGGCATCCATCCGATCATTGAGGAAATTCTCGAATATCGCGAGGCCACGAAACTGAAATCCACCTATCTTGATGCCTTGCCCAACCACATCGCTCAGGAGACGGGCCGAATCCACACGCACTTCCATCAGCTCGTTGCAGGGACTGGCCGCCTCGCCTCGTCCGATCCCAACCTGCAGAACATTCCAGTGCGCTCGACCGCCGGACGCAAAATCCGCCAAGCCTTCGTGCCGCGCAAAGGTTTCATGCTACTCTCATGTGACTACTCGCAGATCGAGCTGCGCGTGATGGCCGCGCTTGCGTGCGACCCGACGATGATTTCCGCGTTCCAGGACGGCGCTGATATTCACACGATCACTGCCGCAAAAGTCCATGGAGTTACTCCGGAAGAAGTGACTCGCGACATGCGCTCCGGCGCGAAAATGGTGAACTTCGGCATCATTTATGGCATTTCCGCTTTCGGTCTCTCGCAGCGACTCGGAATTCCACGGAACGAAGCGGCGGAGATCATTGACGCCTATTTCCGAGAATATCCTGCGATCAAGGAATACATGGATCGCACTATTTTGGAATCGCGTGAAAGAGGGTATGCCGAGACTCTGACGGGTCGGCGTCGCCATTATCCGGATCTCAATTCCAGTAATGCAGGTCTGCGCCAAAACGCCGAGAGGGCTGCGATCAACATGCCGATCCAGGGCACATCGGCAGATATGATCAAACTGGCAATGATTCGGATCGACGCGCTTTTAAGGAAAAAACCGTATCAAACGAAAATGTTGCTCCAGGTGCACGACGAACTGGTTTTTGACCTAGCGCCAGAGGAAGAGGAAGAATTGGTTCCGAAAATTCTTCACATCATGGAGACGGCTCTGCCGCTTCCGCACGATGTGCCGATATTGGTGGAAAAAGGAACCGGCAGTCACTGGCTGGCGGCGCATTAGCAAGATTGGGGGTGGATAACTGGAAATATCTTGTAAGTTATTTGAATTCAGTGAGTTGTAAAAAAAGTAAATGAGGATTGTCTTTGGTTCAATACGCCGTTTTTTTTTCAGAAAAAAGACCCAAGATTTCCTCAGAATGAATCGTTTTTCATCAGAATATTAACATTTTTTTGCTCGTCGGCTCCAAACCTGTGGCACAGTATCCAAACCATTAATACAAAATTCCCATGAGTATCCACGTTCAACTCAGTCCAGAAGCTCTTGAAAACCTGCGCAGGCAGCAAAGAAATTCCACGATTTCATCGATCCTTGCCTCGATCTTGGTCGTCGCCGCCATCTTCCTCATTTTGGGTATTTTCTTGTTGCCCAGCGTTATCAAGGAATCCCCGACCATCGTCACTTACGAATCGTCTGTGACTCAGGAAGAGGCGGTTACTGAAAAAAAGGTGAACACTCAAATTCAGAAAAAGCCATCCGCCCCTTCATCCGCGATGAACAAAGTGATCGCAGCCAATTCATCGAGTTCGCCTGTCTCCATTCCTGTGCCTGATGTGGATGTGTCGACTCCAAGTCTTGAATTCGGTGATGGACAAGATTTTGGAGGCGGTTGGGGTGATGCCGGTGACTTCGGCTCCGGTGGAGGCTTCGGTGCAATTCCCCAAGACATGCGCAAACGTTGTTCTCCTCAAGACCGGATCAGTCGTCTCAAAGAATCCGGCGGAAACGAAAAATGTGAGGATGCTGTGGTAAAAGCTCTCGATTACCTGCAGAAAACCCAGAACGCCGACGGCAGTTGGGATGCCATACATCCCGTTGCGATGACTGGTTTCGCCTTGCTGGCTTATCTGGGTCACTGCGAAACTCCAAAGTCCGATAAGTACGGTGATACCGTACTGAAAGCCATCACCTATCTTGTGAACAACGGCGTAAAAAACAAAGGTAGACTCACCAATAAACCGGAAGAAGCTATTCAATGGGTCTACGATCATGGTATTGCGAGTTACGCGCTGGCGGAAGCATACACCTTTTGCAGCAAACTAGATGTAGAAGTTCCGGAGCTTGATAAAGTTGTCAAAAAATCAATCGACATGATCATGGATGGACAACACTCGAATGGTGGTTGGTCCTACCGTTTTGGAGGCGCGGGTAAAGAGGGTGTGGGGGATAACTCAGTCGGTTTCTGGCAAATTCAAGCTCTCAAAGCAGCGAAGCACACGGGCATTGTCAATGAGGGCAAGTTGGGTTCTGTGGCGAGAAGAGCGCTCAAATGGCTCGGAAGCGTCCAAAGCCCTGAGGGAGCTATCGGCTATCGCAACGATCCAACGAGAAGCCCTTATCTCACAGGCGGCGCAGTGCTTTGCTTCCAAATATGGGGTGAGGGTGACTCGAAAGAAGCCAGAAAAGGCATCGCGTACATTGATAAAAACACCAAGTTTGAATGGGGCAGTCCCAGTGCTAACCTATACTATCATTACTACAATATCCAGGCGATGCTGAACCATGGTGGTAAAGAATGGGATAAATACAACAAGATGGTTCGTGATGAGCTAGTCAAAGCCCAAAAGCCTGATGGCTCATGGTCACAAAATATGAAGCACGGCCCGATCAACAACCATATGGCCACTTGCCTCGCAACCCTGTCGCTCGAAGCCTACTATCGCTTCCTTCCGGGCAGCGCGAAATAAGCTTCCGGTTTCAACGGGTTACAAAAAATCATCCCCAACTTCTCGCGAGGTTGGGGATTTTTGTTTTCTGGTTACCCGGAGCAAACTCAGATCCGGAGATCAATACACGTCACGCAGGTAGCGTTTGTCTTTTTTCAGCTGAGCGATATAGGCCGCCGCAGCGTCGTCCGACAACTTGCCATGATCTTTGGCGATCGTGAGCAGGGCGGAGTCGACATCTTTGGCCATGCGTGAAGCGTCGCCGCAGACATAGAAGGCAGCACCACTTTCCAGCCACTTCCACAACTCGGCTCCCTGTTTGAGCATAAGATGTTGGACGTAGATTTTTTCCTTCTGATCGCGCGACCATGCGAGGTCGAGTTGGTTGAGGATTCCGTTTTTCTGGAAAGCCTCCAGTTCATCGCGATATAGGAAGTCGGTTTTTTGATAGGGGTTGCCAAAGAATAACCAGTTTTTGCCTTTCGCCCCAGTGGCTTTGCGTTCCTCAAGAAATGCGCGGAAAGGAGCGATTCCGGTTCCCGGACCAACCATGATGACAGGAGTGTTCGAGTCGGTTGGAAGGCGGAAAGCAGGGTTGCTATGGACGAAGACACCAGGCTTGGAATTCGGCGAAAGGCGGTCGCTCAGATATGTTGAGCAGATACCACCGCGGTGTCTGCCAAAGCTGTCATAGCGCACGATCCCGACACAGAGATGAACTTCCCCTGGGTGAGCTTTGGGACTGGAAGCAATCGAGTAGAGCCGTGGCTGAAGCTTTTTGAGCACCGAGACAAAGTCTTCACCATCGGCAAAATCAGCCGGGTAATCGATCACCAGATCAATGAGGTCACGACCCCAGCAGAATTCCTCCCACTGTTTTTTATCATCGGCCTCCACGAGCGAGCGCAGGTAAGGCGAGCCACTGCGTTTCTGCCATTTTTCGATCAACGCTTTGTTGATGGTTCCGATGTCGTAATGACGGATGAGAGCCTCACGAAGACTGACTTCTTCTCCAGTGGTGGTGGGCACATCACCCGCACGGAATGGGAGAGCGGCGATGATTTCATCAACCACGCTTGCGGGGTTTTCAGGGTAAACCCCCAGTGCATCACCGACTTCGTAGTTCAGATCCGAACCTTCCAGGGAAATTTCAATATGGTGAGTTTCTTTGGAGCCCAGCCCGTTGAGGTTGAAGTTTTTGAGAACAGCTGAAGGGAAAGGGTTTTTCTTGGAGTATCCGGTCTCGTCCGCATCCTCGCTGACAACTGCGCCAGAAGATGAGGTGGCGGAAACACCGGGAGAGAGAACTGCGATGACTCCTTTAGACCACTCGGCATAAGGTTGATCCGCATCAACATCCACATCGACCCGTGCGTAAATCCGATTGGCACCCAAAGCTTCAAGGCGCATATCAAAATCAATGCCGCACTGGCAGAAGTCGGGATAGGAACTATCGCCCAGTGACAAGATCGAGAAGTTCACGCCCTCGAGTCGCGGAGCACTATCGCTCATCAGCCAAGTGTGCAGTTCGAGGGCACTGTCAGGTGGTTCACCATCACCGTAAGTGGAGGTGATGATCAGCAGATTGCTTTCTCTCGACAGACGCTCCCTGTCGTAAGTTCCCATGTCCTGAAGGTTGGGTTCGAAATTTCCTTTTTTCAGGGTTTTGACCAGTTTCTTGGCCAAACCCTCGGCAGTGCCGGTTTGTGAACCGAAAAGAACGGTTACCGGAACCGCAGGACCCGAGGCTTGGGGTGCCGAACCTTGGGAGATGATATTACCAAGAAATTCACTGAGCCACTGGCGTTGTTCAGGAGTGAAGGGGGCATTGTCTGGAATCTGGATCGGTGAGGCCATTTCTCTATTGGGGGCATTGATTGCCGGCTGCGGAACTTGGTCACATGCCGACCATCTTTCAAGTGCTGATCACAGCAATTTCGATGAATTTTTCGTATAACTGGAATGAATCATGACGCCTGATTGGAAGTGAAGCGCTCAGTTTTTCCAATTCAGCGCGCCTTTTTTCAGTGCGTAGATGTAAGCGATCGCGAGAACACCGGCGAAGCCCGCCATACTGACAAGCGCGGTTGGACCCTGATGGATGGCGAGATCACGGAACTGAATCGCCCATGGATACATGAAAACGACTTCGATGTCGAAGATCACGAACAGCATCGCGACCATATAAAATTTCACGGAAAAACGTGGTGCTCCATCGCCGATCGGCAACATGCCGCATTCGTAGGCGGAATCCTTGATGGAATTCCGGCGCGCGGAGCGCCCGAAAACCACGCTGAGCAGGAGCGTCGTTACAGCGAATCCGCAGGCGATAAGGACTTGAAAAAGAACGGGAAGATAATCTTGTGGCATGGTGATGAGTGCTGGAGAAAACTCGCTGGGAATTCCTAGGCTGCGGAATGTTCTTTGGGTAGAAAAAAAACCCGTGCTTTTTAGGAGCACGGGTTTTTGTCAGGATATTTCGAAATCGGAAATTAAACTTCGGCCTCCGCGGCTTCTTGGGCAGCGGCGAATGCGCTCGATGCTTCATGAACCCGGGCGGTGCCTTTGTATTCTTTACCAATCTTCTCCACAAGGCCACGGTTGACGAGGTTCTGCAGTTTTTCGTAGGAACGAAGGCGAAGCATTTCTTCGCCACCGCTTACGGCATTGCGCAGTTTCAGGTTCTCAAACACTCTCTCGAAAAGATCGTTGAATCCGAAAACTTTCTTTTCAGAAAGAACATTGCAGAGTTCATCGGTCACGTGGTCTGGAAGTCTCCGGGAAAACCGGGTTCTTTTGGTAGGTGTTGCCATAGCGGTGTGATGGTAGCACACCCGATCCCCTGTGGCGACCCAAAATTTTAAACTTCTGATAAATGAAGGCGTAAATACTAAAGAAATCTTAAATATTTACCTGATTTCCATCTATTTGGGGCGGAATGCGCTCACAGTTGCCGTTGGCGTACTGCCTCGAAAAGGCAGATTCCTGTTGCTACAGAGACGTTGAGGCAATCGACCTGCCCAGACATGGGGATTTTTGCCAGAAAATCACAGTTTTCCTCAGTCAAACGTCGCATTCCCTTTTCTTCGGCCCCAAGAACCAGGGCGAGCGGACCTTTGAGATCCAGTTCGTAGAGGTTTTTATCGGCGCGATCCGATGTTCCTACAAACCAGACACCCGCCTCTTTCAGTTGTTGCATGGTCCTTGCGAGGTTGGTGACTTGCACAAAAGGCACGTGATCGGCGGCACCGACAGAAATCCGGCGAACGGTTTCGGTGATTCCGACCGCCTTGTCTTTAGGTGCGACCACTGCGTGCACTCCGGCACCGTCAGCGGTGCGCAAAATAGCTCCGAGGTTGTGAGGATCCTGAACACAATCGAGAATCAGAAGAAACGGCACAGGAGTCTCCGCGACGATTCGTATCAGATCATTTTCGTCCAACGAAGGAACATGCGTCTCTTCCAGAGTCTTGACGTGACGGTTCTCTCTTGCGGGACGGTTTTTGTCTCCGTGCGTTTTGTTACCAAATTTTTTCGGCTTCACACGCGAGAGAGGAAACGTTTTGTGCGCCGAGTGCAATCGCGAATCAACGGCGCCTTCTCAATAGAAAACATCCACCCAAAACCACCAGCCACAGGACTGAAGGTTCCGGAACGACCGCACCAGTGAGTTGGATGTTGTCGATTTGAAGGGCGCTGGAGCCGGATGCATTCCATGCCTGTATGGAAATTAGGACCGAGCTGAGCTGGGAAAATCCCAAAGATCCGGCGTTGATCTGCGTGATGACCGAGTTATTCGAATACGAATCGGAAAAATCATAGAAATTGGAACCGATCTTGAATCCGATGTCTGCGGGTGCTTGATCAGTGCTTCTCGCCTGAAAACCGAAGCTTTCCAGTGAAAAACTGTAACCTTCCGAAGCTGTGACCATGAAGTAAATCGCATTGCCGGCAGTTGAATGATCAGTGGAAATGGAAAAGAAAGCATCGGCTCCGCTGATTTGCGCGGCACTGTCCCAACCGCTGGAAGAACTGAAAGCATTGAATTTCGAGCCTGTCTGGACTGCCGATACCGTCAAACCCGGGATGGGCGTGGCTGAGTTTCCAAGAGATTCGCCAACGAAATCAAAAAGCGCGATGGTTGAGGCATGGGAAACGAGACAGAGGAGCGCGGAAACGAGTCCAACCCTGCGGAGTGGGGAGGTTATCATGGATCTGTTTTTTGGGGGAGGGCGGGATCAAAAGGAATGCCCCACGATAAATCAACCATAATATGTTAGATGTTAGGTGTATGCCAGTTCCATGGCTGATCCAGATGGTATGGTTCCACTTCAGATTGGTGATTGAATCATTCTGAGAAATAAGATAACAGGAATTATGCGTGCCATAGGAACATTGTCGGTTTGCCTTGTTGTTTTCACGCTCACGGCGTGCAGAAAAAACTCCAAAGTGACAGATCAGGAAATCCGCGAAGCCGGATACGCCATGACCGAGGAAGGTTGGATGGAAGCGATCCGAGCGGATGAGATAGAGGTCGTGAAAAAAATGGCAAAATCGGGTTTCGATGTTGTCGCAAAGGATGCAAACGGACGAGGTAGCCTGCATGCTGCGGCTGAAGCTGGAAGCGTCAGGGTGGCGGATTTCTTACTCAGCTCAGGAATCTCCGTAGATCAAGCGGATCAGGAGGGTAAGACCCCTCTCATGCTGGCGGCGATCGCAGGGCGGCATGAAATGGTACGTTGGCTGTTGAAACAGGAGGCAAATCCGATGCTGAAGGATCACAACGGCTATATGGCTCTGATGTTGGCGGTGACGCATCATCAAACCAAAGTGATCGAAGAATTGGCTCCATACCATCGAGAGGATTTGGATTCGGCTCTGTTGTTGGCTTCCCTGGTGGGAGGCGCGGCATCGATCGACACTCTGACCAACTACGGAGCATCGGTCCACGCGCGTATGGAGGATGGTCGCACTCCTCTGATGCTGGCTGCGGAAAACGGGCATCAGGAAGCGGTGGCGATACTGATCGATCTGGGAGCGAGTCGTCATGCCAGCACTGAAAACGGGGATACTGCACGCAGTATCGCGATCGCTGCTGGCCACGGGGAAATTGCCGAGATGCTCGAAAAGGGAGTCAAGGAGGACGCGATCAGTTTGGACGACGATCAACGCATCGCAGCCAATCTCACAGGACAGCTTGACGGCCCTGAGACGGGTGCTTCGGATCAATCCGAGATTCGCATGTTCGAAGGAGCTCGGATATCCAAGCCTGCGGAGACAGAACATAACAAAAGATCCTCTCAGAATACCTCTTTGATTATGCGTCATTACTCCCAGCGAGAACTTCCGTTGGAGGTGAAAGCGGTATCCGGAGAAACCGCAACACTTGAAGTGAAAGGCAAACCGGTAAGAAGCATCAAGGTTCGGAGCGGGGATGCCATCCCCGATTCGGATTTGGTGGTCGTGAAAGTTTCCACCCGGGTCGAAGTTGGAAAATTGAACAACAATCAGCCAATACGGATCGGTGTGGTGGAGGTGCGTGACAAAGACACTGGACAGCGTCGCGAATGGCATTCCGGAAAACCTGTGGTCGGACACGATCCGGTCGCGGTGGTGGAAGATGGAGTCACAGGACAACGGTATCTTGCCAGAGTGGGGCAGAAATTCACTTCGGAGGATGGCCGTGAATTCGTTGTTGGTGATGTCCGTCCGGGCCAGGTGGTGATCGAGGATGTTCAAAGCGGCGAAGCCGAAACCCTTTTTTTGCGCGGCCCAAAAGGTTGAGTCAACCCACGGTATTAGCCATTGCTGAGGGATGACGGTTTCTGGTAGATTCGGATCTCTTGAGCACTCCCGCGAAGGATTTAGTTCAACAAGTTCAATTCAAATAACGGATTCATGGAGCAGGAATTTCAATCGGATGGTGGTGCGTTGGCAGATTCCGGGACACCGGTTCGACAGTTTTCCGTGATGTTGCCGAATCGTGTCGGTGCACTCGCGTCACTGGTGAAGTTGCTGCGCACCGCATCAATCGAAGTGATCGGTCTCAGCGTTCAGGACTCAAGGGATGCGACAGTCGCGCGGTTGGTCTTGTCCGACACAGATAATGCGGAGGCGATCTTTTGTGAAAAAGGAATTCCGTACACCATTTGCGAACTGGTGGTATTGGCTCTGAAAGAAGCCGGACCGGGACTTTTGCAGTGTCTGGATATTTTGATGACGGCTGAAACCAATGTGGATTTTGCATACGCATTATTGCCCGGCCCACAAGGACAGGCATTGCTGGCGATGCATGTTGAGGACTACGAATTCGCCTCATCCGTCCTGAACCGCAGCGGGTTCAAGCTGTTGTATGAGGAAGATTTGGTGCGTTGATCCTATTTCGCTCCCGGAAGGTTGCTTGGATCGAGCGCTTGCGGTTTGCTTGCGGGCGCCTTTTTGGATTCGGTTTTCAAACTTTCCAACCATGCGACCAGATCGCGGAGTTCCTCCGGTTTGACGGTTCCCGCCATGGGTGGCATGGCTGAGACAGGCGGGGTGAAAGAGGCGATGTCGGAACGTTTGATCGACCAGGTTTTTTCGGGAGTGGAGACCACGATGTGGTCTTTGGATTCCTCAACCATGTTGCCGACCAGGTTGGCACCGTTTTTGAAACTTACCGATGTGATGCCGTAGCCGGGTGCCACCACAGCCCCGGGATTGACAAGGGCCTGGAGAAGATAGGCTTTGTCGTGAAGGTTTCCGATGCCGGCCAGATTCGGACCGGCATCACCGCCAGGGCTGTTAAGTTTGTCCTGGAATTTGTGACATCGCATGCACTGGCCGCTGGGAAGGGATCTGAACAGAGAGAGACCGTTCACCGGATCGCCACCTTCCAACGAGATATTATGGATGGCGTAGGGATCGGATTTTTCCGCGAAGTGCTTGTTGTAATTCTCCAGAGCGGTTTTTACTTCGGGTTCCTTGCGGGTTTTCGCCGCTGCAAGCAATTCGATGGCGTGAGGGGAAACTCCGTTAGCGGCTTGCAACTTGTCGAGATGGCTTGCGATGAATTTGGCCGCCTCGGGATCAGCAATGTCTCCGAGAATCCCCCAAGATTTCTGGGCGCGCCTGTGGCTGCCCGAATCGATGGCTTTCTCCAATGCCTTTATGGCCAGAGCGGGTGAGGTCTTTGCGTATCCTTTCAATGCGGTCAGGGCCAGTAAGTCGGAATTGTCGCTGGAGGCTTTTTGCAAAATTTCGATCAGTTCCTTCTCTTTTCTTGCGATGTAAATTTCCAAAGCCTTGGCACGGGCGTCATCGAGAAGTTTTTCGTCGAAGACGAATTCCTTGAGGGTGCCGGAACTGATTTCCTGGCTGCCGAGAGCGTAGGTTTCGGCAAGTGTTAGGGTTCCGTTGATGACAAAGTCGTCGGCTTTCAAAAGGCTGGCCAGATTCTTGATGATCGCAGGTTTGACCGAATCGGTCTTGCGAGGATCCAGGGGTCTCCATTTTCCGCTGACAGGATCAACCGGATGGGGTTTTTCCCAGATATCGAGCAAGCGGAGGGCTTCTTCTCTAACAACTCTGTCGATTTTCGTGTCAGTGATGATGTTGATGATGCGTTGCGCGTCCTCGAGTGTTCCATTGCGGTAGGCGTGGTTGACCAGTCGTCTCAGGATCATGGGTTTCCATGAACGCTGATCGACCTTGTCGAGAAGGGTCGATGAAAGTTTTTTCAGCTCCACCATATCCAGATCGTCGATGGCGCGGATGGTTTCATCCTGCACCTTCGGATCGGTGTCTTGGAGAAAGGTTTTCAGCTCGGGGCTATTCATGCGTCGCAGGGCGACAACCGCTGCGAGCCGGACGGCGGAGGAGTCGGATTTGGAGAGTGCTGCAAGTTCGTTTGGCTGTCTGACGATGTGTTGCAGCGCATAAATGCCTGCATGGCGGAGGTAGACATCGCGATTGTTGTTGGCTTTGATAAAGTCAGTCACCGCGTCGAAATCCCGTTGGGATTTCAATTTCCCGATGGCGATGGCGGCTTCGAAGCGAACACGGTCGGATGTGTCACTGAGCAGAGAAGCGAGCGAGAGAGTCTCCGGAGAAACGGGTGCGTCAGCGATCACGCGGAGGGCTTGCATACGGATTTCCGCTTCGGGATCTTTGAGCAAGGGGATGATGGCGGCGGTGGCTTTTTTGCGCAGGGTTTCCAAATTCTCCACCTTGGCGAATTCGCCTTTGGGATTCGGAGTGGAACCGCGGCGAGCGACAATTCCCATGCCCCAGATACCGTGAATACGGGTGATGAGGTCTTTGGAGTTGATCGCGGTTTGGAAGATTTCGACCGCGTCGGGTTTACGGGTGAGAGCGACTTGTGCGCGTAGGCGGACTCTGGAATCCGCATGACCTAACAGAGCGCCGAGTTGTTTCGAGTCGCGCTGATCGAATCCCTCGGAGATGAGCTTGGCTGCTTCACGGGTTGCTTCGGGAAGATACAGATTTTCTTTTGCGTCGAGTGAGAGGAGTCGGCCATCGTTGTGCGATTCCCAGCCACCGACGAAATCGGTGATGAACACGCGTCCGTCGAAGGAGTATTCCACATCGGTCGCCGCAACACCCCAGTTGAATTTGCGCGCGTTCGACATTTTCATTCCACCGCCATCAGGTTCCATGGCGAATGACCAGATTCCTGAGTTGGATGCGCCGCCTTTGTAGTCGCAGATGAGGAAGCGGCCTTTCTCACTCTCGAGGAAACCGGCGCCCGGGTGATAGGTCAGGCCGGAGGGTCCGGATGTCAGAAGGGCGGATGGAGGAAGGATGTAGGCGGGTTGGGAGTCGTTCTGCATTTCCCACATTTTCTCATCCATCCAACGGCTGATCGGACGTGTCTCCAGACCGATCTGGCGGTGGAAGGTGTGCATGGCTTGATGCTCCATTTGCCAGCCGGTGTCTCCGCCTTCAACCAGGTAAACGATTCGGGCGGCATCGCCTTGGTCGGAGTTGTTGTCGACGGTGAAGGCGTTTCCGAATTCATCGAAAGCGATTTCTTTGGGGTTGCGCAAACCGGTGTGGATGATTTCGAAATTCGTGCCATCGGGCTCGAAGCGGAACAACGCGCCTTCGTTGGGATAGTGGTGGGCTTTTCCTTCCTTGGTGACGATGGAAAAACCTCGGTCGCCGATCGTGCCATAGATGCGCCCGTCAGGTCCGAGCGTGAAGCCGTTCATGTCATGACCGGAAAGCGAGATCCGCACTCCGAAACCATCTTGGATCACTTCCTTTTTGTCGGCCTTGTGATCTCCGTTTTCATCCGACATTTTGTAGATCTTCGGAATGCAGGCAAAATAGATCGCGCCATCGTAGTAGAAAATACCCGCTGCCGTGCCATCGAGCACGTCATTGAATCCGTCGGCGAAGACGTTGGCTTGGTCGATTTTCCCATCGCCATTGGTATCGGATAGTTTCCGTACGACCTCGGAAACTTTGGTCATGTAGGCTTCGGAAAGTTTTTTCTCCCATTTTTTATGAAGGGCGCGCCTATCTTCCACCTTCATGGCTTGGAGATCATCGAGATACCAGTAGAGGTGGTTCCGGTCATCCTCGATACCCTCGCGGAAACGATGGGTTTCAGCGACAAAGACATTTCCCTGATCATCAAAGGTGAGGGCTGTCGGCGATTTTAGTTTATGGGCTTTGTATGTTGCTTCGATGGCCAGGATACTGCCCTTTGGAATCACCGCGCCCGCCAGCGCCGGAGTGCTGACCAAACCGTCGGCATAGGGTTTTCCATTTTTGGTCGAACTCGGAAATTTCTGGTTCGCGTAATCATCCAGCATGAAATGATCGGCCGCGATGTATCCCCACTCGCCTTTCGCGTCATCGACAATGCGGATCACGGCTTTCTGACCCTTGAATTTGGAAACATCCCAAACCACGTTGCTGAACTGCTGGCTTTTTCGACCTGTGGCTTCCATCATCACCTTGCCATCGATGAGAAGCTGAACCGCCGTTTTACCTGCCGTGTCACCACCCGCGATGAGGAAAAGCAAATAGCTTTTGTTGATGATGATCTCTTGAGAAGTCAATGTGCCGAACGAATCGTTGCCGCCGTGGGCGGAGAGGGCGAAGGCGTCGTTGGCGAAGTTCGAGAAAGGCTCCTTCATGCTGTCGAGCTTGCCGTGGACTGGTGATAGGCCGAATGCGCTGCCTTGGGTTTGCCAATCGCCGAAGCCGTCACCTTCGAAGGTTTGGATGGATCCGATGGCGATACCGGATAGCAGGATGGAGGTGAAAAGGATGGCTGGCTTCATGATGGGAGATGGATCTGCTGAGGCGGTGAAATTACTTGAAGAATCGACTCGGTTTATCAGTTGCGTAGGAATTTATCCTCAGCGGGAGGTTCTGCAACTGTTGCTCGATCGATCTGGAGGACAGCCTGTAAAGTTCCGTTTTCCTCAGGAAAGCTCATTTTACCTGCGGCTTTGATCCAACCGTTGTCAGGAAGTGGCGGGGGCTCCTTGCCGAATTCGAGAATGATGGGAATCGCCCGCGAGTCGGCCGCGCAACAGGTCATGAACACGCGGTAGAGCCGCATTCTGGTTCCGTTGGGATTGTTGACTTTTTCCTCAACCACATAGCCCTCGGTCTCGACTTGGAGCCCGTTGATCAGGTTCTGCAGTTCCCGGTCGCCGGTCGCGAAAAACAATTCCATCAGGTTGAACTCCAGGTATCCATCGGCGGTTCGACGGTGGCCTTTTTCAATTTCCTCCATGGTCAGCGGAGGCAACATGGTGGAGAAAAACGCGCTCTCTGTTTTGCTCGGGCCGCTGCCATAAAGGCCTTTGCGAGCGAGTGTGGCCTGCGAAAACTCATCGGTGGTCCACAGCATCGAAAGCACCACCGGAGCAACCATCAGCAACAGGGAAACCAAAGGGTTCATGTCACCGCCCTCGTGGTCGTGTTCCTCACCCTCGCCATGATCGTGCCCGCAGCTTGCGGTGACTCTAGCGGTCAGCAGGTTGAAAGCCCCCATCACCGCGAGACCGAGCCCGCCGAACAAAGCAATAGGCCTGAAATCCGCGACCAGGTATTTCACGATGCGCCCGGAGCCGTAGAAATACAGCAAACCCGCCGCCCAGAGCAGGACGGAGAGCGAGAACAGGATTCTGCGCAGTTCGGGTTTCATGAGGGAATGAGCCATTTTTGAGCGGCGATGGATATCAGGCCGATCACGATGAAGAGTGACACACCGAGGTAGAGGATGAATTTTTTCCTAAGGACCGATTGATAGAGGAACAACAGTTTCACATCGAACATCGGACCAAAGGTCAGGAACGCGAGTTTGGCGCCCCAAGTGAATTTGGCGAGAGTGGCCGCGATGAAGGCGTCGGATGTGCTGCAGAGACTGAGGATAAATGCCAGAGCCATCAGAGCGGCTGGCGCGATGAAAGTGTTTCCGGCGAGGCTATCCAGCCAGATCGCACCGGGAGCGATGCCGGTATTGAACAGCGCGGTGATCGCCACACCGATGGTGAAATAGACGCCGACATCCACGAAATCCTTTTGGGCCGAACGCATCGCCGCAACGAGGCGCCGATCTTCATGCGGATGATCGTGATGCGAGTGATCGTGGTGATGATGATCATGACCGCAGCAACCCGCACAGGAATCCTCGGCCTTCAGTTTGTGAGCATCCTTCTCGATACTGTCGACCAGGCTTTTACGCAGGATGGAACGCATGGAAAAACGCGCGATCACCAGACCCACACCCACTGCGACCAGATAACCTAACAGAACCCGTCCGCCTGTCATCATCCATGGTGCCTGGCCCTGAAACGCCTTCCATGTGCTCAATGCGGTGATCGGATTCACAATCGGTGCGGCCAGCATGTAGGTGATCGCGTAGCTCATGGGCAGGCCTTTGCTCACCAGACGTCGGATCACCGGCACCACGGCGCACTCGCAGACGGGAAAAACGGCTCCCATCAAGCCCGCCGCGAAAACCGCGAGATTGCGGTTTTTTGGGAGAAACCGATCCATAGTCCCAGACGGCAGATAAATGTCGATGAATCCACTGATGATAGTTCCGAGCAGGATGAAGGGAGCACCTTCGAAAAGGATGCTCAGAAACGCGTAAGCGAAGTCCTGTTGGGCGTCGGAATTCATTGCGCAGAGCCAAGCCTCGGAGCTCTTAAGATGCAAGGACAGAGAACATCAGACCATGATCGCCTCGGAAATTTCGTTTGCAGCCGTATCACTCAGCAGGGTACCAATCAAAGCCAAGCCGAATTCCATGGCGGTGCCCGCTCCTCTCGATGTGATGAGGTTCTCGCTGACCACAACCGTTTTTCCGTTGCTTTCGGGCAGTTCTGCCAAGGTCGAAAAATGCGAGGTGAAGGCTCTATCGGTTAAAATCCCCGCATCCCGCAATAGCAAAGGCGCGGCACAGATGGCGGCGATGGTTTTGTTCTCGGTATCGAATTTCCGAATGATTTCCGCTACCCAGGCATTTTTCCGCAGCTCCATCACAGCAGGTCCACCAGGAAGGAAAAGCACATCGAAATTCGCCAGTTCCAACTCCTCCAGCAAGGCATCCGCCTGGATCGAAATTCCCGATCTGCCGGTGACCATCAAACCGGATATTCCCGCCATCATCACCTCGATCCCCGCACGCCTGAGCAGATCCACCGGAGTCACCGTTTCGATTTCCTCAAAACCGGTTTCCAAAATGCATAAAACACGTTTCATGGCAGTAGTGCAAAGGCTGGCTTTTAGATCGGGGTTGGACAAGGGGAATTTGGCAAGTTGGTGGGAGCTGTGATGTTGCGATCTTCGATTCCCCATCCATTCGAAAGCAAAAATCAGAATCCAAAGAAAAGCAGTGGAGTCAGTAAAACAGCGTCAGCCAGAACTCTGGTATGCAGGGCGGATAGCCGATATTGATGTTGATAGACAAGTCTCAATAAAATGGCAGACAGCCCGATTGCGACGAAAGCTTGCCATGGAAAAAACCATGCCAGGAAAAACGAAATGACACTCAGGGCTATCAGGATCGATGGAAGGTAACAAAGAAATCGCTTGTGAGTCCCTACGATCGAGAGATCCGAAGCCGCGTCGTCGGCTTTCGTTTCCCACACGGAAATCAATATGCAGCTGGCTGAGCAAACCAATCCATAGATCAGCAATGTGATGATGAGAATCGGGGATTCCATCCATGTGGTTCCGACATAGGCGTGGGGTGCGATCGCGCAGCCCACCGCAAAGAGCATCCCACACATGACTTCGCGCGGGATGAGGGAGACGAGATGTTTCATTCGACTGAGTCGAATGGCGTAGTAGATGGCAATGAACCCAAGGGTGATGAGGCCGGAGATCACAAGACGGCTTGGGAGATATCGGGTGATGAGGAAAAAGTTGCAGATCGATACCATGATCAAAATCACACACAGTTTCCGCAGATGTTTTCCGGTGAAAACGTGACGTGAGGTATTCATCGCTTTATCATTTCGTATCACATCACCAAGACGATCAGCGAGATAGATGCACCAGGTGCTGAGGCCTAAAATGAGGTGAACCATCCAGGGCAAATCCACGCCAACGACCCTTGCAAACATTTCCTGCCAACAAACTGCGACCATCGGAGAATCCAACCCAACAAGATTCGGCCATGTGACCATATATGAAAGATTGAACGTATTCGGTGAAGAATGGTTCATGGATGATGGTTTTCTGGTATCAACCATGTGGATTAAAGTCCGGATTGTTTCCTTGAGGGCAAGTTGGCAAATTTGTAAGTTTTAAAGGGATAGTTCCATTCCAATCGCTTTTTGAATCATGTTCAATATCAACCCATACAATATTCTGGCTGGTTTTATTTTCGGAACGATCGGTTTTGGAGCCTTTTCTTACGGCAAACGCCTCGATCTCTGGCAACCGCGAGCGATCGGTGTTGTGCTAATGATTTATCCCTATCTTGTATCCAACCCATGGCTACTCTGGCTCACCGGAGCGGGCTTGCTTGTCCTGCTCTGTTTTTACCACCACGAATAATAGGGAGATAGAAACCCCAGACGTTCAAATCTAAGCTTCGATTGAAAAATCATGGCTATCTGAGCTAGGACGTGATGAATGCGAGCTTGGCGTATCCTCCGGTGAAGAGTAAGGTTTCATCCATGTTCAAATTTCAGTGTATCAGGGATCTGGTTATGATGAGTTCTCTAATCGTGGCCTCGCCCAAGGTTTTGGCAGAACCGACTTTACCATGGCCGCAGCCAACCCAGGTGTTGCGTTTGTGGGAGGGAGATGCGCCCGGGTTGGTGACGCCTGCCAAAGCCGAGGAGATTGTAAATCAGCGCATTCGGAATGTGTCAGTTCCTGAACTCTGGGCGTATTTGCCCGAGAAAAGGGACCGCAAGCGCACGGCGATACTGATTTGCCCGGGCGGCGGATATGTCCATCACGCGATGGGATTGCATGTGGGAAATGTGGTCCAGCTTTTTCAGGATCAGGAGATCGTGGTCTTCGGATTGAAATACCGCACCCGTTACGGAGCAAACCAGGTTGAGGATGATGCGGTTGCCGACTGCGCACGAGCGGTGCGCATGATCCGTAAAAATGCCGAAACATGGGGGATCGATCGCATCGGCGTTCAAGGATACTCCGCAGGCGGTAATGTCGCGTTGAATCTGTTAGGTCGTTTTGATCAGGGACAAGCCGACGCAGTGGATCCGGTGGAGCGTTTTTCGAGCCGACCCGATTTCGTAGCCCTGATGTGTCCATGGGCAAACGGGAAGCCTATAACAAGTTATCCCCTGAAACCCAATCTGCCGCCGGTGTTCATTGCCAGTGCGGAGGATGACAATACAGCACCGCTCGCTTTCGCCGAGGAAATAGCAGCGGCGGTCAAACAGCAAGGAGGCGAGGTGAAGATGTTTGTGGTCCCTGATGGTGGCCACAGCGCGTTCCATTACGGTGTCAGCAAAGGTGATGGAGCGAAATGGCCGGAAGCTCTGTTGAAAATGATCCGCAAATAGAGAAATCTTCGCTTTGAATCACAAAAGACCGACGGCCTTGCGGATGCGTGTCAGAACCTTTGCCGCTTCCTCGCGCGCAAGGCTGGCACCTGCGGCGAGAACTTGGTCGACATAACCCGGATCCTTCAGAATCTCTTCACGTCTCGCTCTCATCGGAGTAAAGTAATCCCAGTAGGCATCGGCCAAGCGTTTCTTGAAATCGCCATATCCGCAGCCACCACGTTGATAATCGGCGATCATGGTCGCGACATCGCCTTCACTGGCGAAAAGTCGGTAGAGCGCAATGATCGTGGAGTCCTCCGTGGGTTTCGGATCTTCGACGGGAGTGGAATCCGTCACGATTTTCATCACCAGCTTGCGCAGTTGTTTTTCCTCACCAAAAATCGGAAGGGTGTTGTCATAGCTTTTGCTCATCTTGCGTCCGTCGAGCCCGATGACGAGTTCGGTTTCTTCCTTGATGATGGCCTCAGGCATGACAGCTGTGTCATCGCCGTAGGTTTCATTGAGTTTGGTCGCCAGGCTGCGGGTGACTTCCAGATGTTGTTTCTGATCTTTTCCGACGGGGACTTTATCGGAGTCATAAAGCAGGATGTCAGCTGCCATCAGAACTGGGTATGCGAAGAGGGCGTGGTTGGGGGAAATACCTTGAGCGACCTTATCTTTGTAGGAATGGCATTTGGCGAGCAGCGGCATCGGGCAGACGGTGGAGAGAATCCATGCAAGTTCGTTAACTTCCGGAACCGCGCTTTGGCGGAAAAACACCGATTTTTCAGGATCAAGTCCACAGGCGAGGAAGTCGATGGCGAGTTCCCTGATGTTATGGCGCAGGGCATTTGCATCGCGCGAGGAAGTCATGGCATGGTAGTCGGCGATGAAATAAAATCCCTCGCCCTGTTGTTGCAGTTCGACCGCGGGTTTCATGGCCCCGAAGTAGTTTCCGACATGCAGTTTGCCGCTTGGTTGCAGTCCCGTAAGAATTCGCATGGGCGCGATTCTGCCGCTATGTCCTGCTATTTGAAGTTTAAAGTTTGATGTTTATCCCCAACCTAGCCAAACATTTTGCCCATGCGCACACTTGTTACCGGAGGAGCTGGATTTCTGGGTTCCCATCTTTGTGACCGTCTGATCCAAGATGGTCATGACGTCATCTGTATGGACAACTTTTTCACCGGACGGAAAAGAAATGTGATGCATTTGCTCAGCAACCCCCATTTCGAGTTGGTGCGCCATGATGTGACCGAACCGTTCATGTTCGAGGTGGATCAAATTTTCAACCTTGCCTGCCCAGCCTCGCCGCCGCATTACCAGCACAATCCGATCAAGACCACCAAGACCTCGGTATTGGGCGCGATGCATTCTTTGGGACTGGCCAAACGCGTCGGAGCTAGGGTCTTTCAGGCATCGACCTCTGAAGTGTATGGTGATCCGGAAATCCATCCGCAACCGGAGTCTTACAAAGGATCGGTCAATCCGATCGGGATACGTGCTTGCTACGACGAGGGAAAACGCGTGGCCGAAACCTTGTTTTTTGACTACCATCGCCAGCACGGCACGGACATTCGGGTGGTGAGGATTTTCAATACCTATGGCCCGAGAATGCTGCCGGATGACGGTCGGGTGGTATCTAATTTCATCGTTCAAGCCCTACGCGGCGAGGATCTGACGATCTATGGAGACGGCAAGCAGACGCGTTCGTTTTGTTATGTGGATGATCTGATCGAGGGCTTTGTTCGCTTGATGAATCATGACAAGATCACAGGTCCCGTGAACATCGGAAATCCCGGTGAATTCTCCATGCTAGAGCTGGCGGAGCAGGTTCTGAAAAAAGTGGGTGGAAAATCGAAACTGAGTTTTCACCCTCTGCCAGGCGATGATCCAAAGCAGCGCTGTCCGGATATCAGTCTTGCGAGACAAGAACTTGGCTGGAGTCCGAAAGTGAGCCTGAGTGAAGGTCTGGACCCTACCATCGCCTATTTCCGCAAAGCACTGGAAAATTCCTAGCTTGGGTTATTCCAGTGAGAAGTTGCTGGAATTGATCGGGAGATTGGTTTAGTTTGCCAGAACTATGAAAACCCTCATTCCTGTCATTTTTTTCAGTATCGGTTGTCAGGTGGCCCTTGCCGAAAATGCTGCGCAAAAGGCCGAGCAATATTATCAGAAAGGCTTGGCTGCCGAGCGCGCTGGTGATCCTGCTGCAGCGCTTGCTGCCTATAAGATGGCGATGGAATTGAACTCCGGCCACGCCAACGCCAAATATCGGGCAGGGCAGGTCAAAAGTAATTCAGAGGCAATCAAAGCAGCTGGCAAGGAGGCTAAAATTGGAGGGATTCTCTTGCCTGCTTACCAAATCGAAGATGCAACGGTTCAAGATGCCGTCGCGTTGTTGAGCATGGCAATTGAGAAGCAACAGAAAGAAGGCGATACACCGATCAATTTCATCGTCGAGGATTCCAATAAAAAACTGGAGAACATCCGGATCACTCTCAATTTGAAAAACATTCCTGTCAGCGCGGTGCTTCAATACATCCATACTCAGGCAAATACAAAAATCCGCTATGATGAGTATGCGGTGGTCTTGAGTGCCCGATAGATAAAACGTTGTTCATACATAAAAAAGCCGACCCGCCACATTGGCAGATCGGCTCTTTCAAAATACTGAGATCAGCGATTACTTGGCTTTGACGGTCATCACGCCTTGCATGATGGCAAAGTGACCAGGGAAGGAGCAGATGAACGGGTAGTCACCAGGAGCAGGCGCGGTGAAAGTGATTTCATCCGATTCCCCACCACCAAGCATCTTGGTGTGAGCAACGATTTGTTTTTTGGACTCCTCATCGACCGGGATGTATTGCGTGTCTTTGGCAGGTGCGCATTTTCCAGCGAAGGCAGGAATTACGGTTCCGGTTTTGAGAATCACCACATTGTGACCCATGGCCGCGGCAGGCAATTGTCCGATATGCTTGAAGGAGAGAACGACTTTTTGACCCTCGGTGACTTCAAATGCCTTGATGTTAAATTGCATTTGATCATTGCCGGTGATTTCGATTTTGGTCTCGGAGGCCATAACAACTTGGCAGAGGGCTGCGGACAACAGGGTGATAATCAATTTTTTCATAATGGTAATTTCTTGTGGGGAATACGGCGGCAGGCTCGCCCATTTTTCAGCAAACCGCAACCCATCGATTGATTTTTTTCAGAATTCACAATTTCCCTCTCGTAACCCCCGCTTGATATGCTTTAATCCCAATCAAGCGGACTTCTCCGCGTTTCAAAAGTTGGCACACCGCTTGCTTCCAATCCTTTCACCAATCCGCCGCAATCATGAAAAAAATCGAAGCTATCATTAAACCATTCAAGCTTGAAGAAGTCAAAGAAGCCCTCGCAGAGGTCGGAGTCCAAGGGATGACTGTTACAGAAGTCAAAGGATTCGGACGTCAAAAAGGACACACCGAGATCTACCGAGGCTCCGAATACACCGTTGATTTTCTCCCCAAGGTCAAAATCGAGATCGTCGTTGATGACGCACAAGCCGAAGGCGTTGCCCAAGCTATCGTCAAAAGCGCTAACACTGGCAAAATCGGCGACGGCAAAGTTTTCCTTTCAACCATTGAGGAAGCTATCCGCATCCGCACCGGAGAAACAGGTTCTTCAGCTGTCGCTGTGAACTGATTTTCCCTACAGTTTCATCTGTTTAATCAATCGCCATTCCTAACTGGAGTGGCGATTTTTTTCTATTCTTAGACGCCACACGACTGGCTCAATCACAGGGGTTAACATCTGTTTTCTTTTTGGTAACAGAACAAAGAAAACAACCACTAGACGAAATCAGTCAGCTGATGAAAACTACCTTTGTTGCCGCAAGGTGACTGGGTCAGTTTCCAGTAGTTTTTCTGAAACAACCCCGAAAGATTTCCGATTGCGCCCCGTTTCCCGGGGGGGATAAAAAGGCCAATGCAAATTGGCTGGGACGGGGCGCAATTCGGTACTCTTTACTTCGACTTCTTCCTAGGTCATCTTTCTGATCATGTTTACCGGCCTTGTTGAATCTTTGGGGAGAGTGGTTTCAATTGAAAATCGCGGAGAGCAGGCAAGGCTCGGATTGAGAATCGGCTTTTCGGGCGAGCTGGCATTGGGCGACTCTGTTGCAGTCAACGGCTGTTGCCTGACAGTGGCTGATATCACACCCGAGGCGGTGATGTTCGATCTCTTGGCTCAGACCCTGCGTGTGACATCGCTGCATCAATTGCAATTGGGTTCGATCGTCAATCTGGAGAGGGCGCTGCGGGTTGGCGATCGTTTGGGTGGTCATTTTGTTCAGGGGCACGTCGATGCGACTGGGAAAATTCTGGCGCTCACGCCAAACGGACAGGACCATGTATTGGAAGTTTCATTGCCAGCCGAGATTGAGCGCCTGTGTGTATCCAAGGGTTCCATTGCGATAGACGGGATTTCCCTGACCATTGCGGATTTAAAAAAGAATTCCGCGGAATTCTGGATCACGCCACACACCTTTGCACACACCCATTTGTCCGCAGTCAAGGTGGGGGATAGCGTGAATCTTGAGGCAGACATGTTAGCAAAACACGTCGCGGCGTTGATGGCGAAATCCTGATCTCTAAGCTGCTTGCTCAGAGATCTTTCACGCAACGGAAGCCCGTGTGATTGGAGGGCGAATCTTCCTCGAGGGAGTGACGTGCGGCGGGGCGATAGCGCATGCAGTAGGAGATGTGACAGAGAAACGATCCACCCTTGGTGACGTGATGTGGAGAACCCTGGCTTTTCCTGCCGGACGAGCGGTTTAACCAAGTTGCAGGGCCTTTGGGATCGCAAGACTCGCACTTGCTCGGGTATTCGGGATCGTAAAAGTCCGAGCAGATTTCCCATGCGTTTCCGGCCATGTCATAGAGGCCGTAACCGTTGGGAGCGTAGGATTTTACCGGGGCTGAACCGATGAAACCGTCATCGCCGGAATCCTTGGTTGGGAAATTACCGTGAAAGGTGTTGGCCATCCAGGTGTCGTTTGGTTTCAGTTCGTCTCCCCAGACATACATTTTGCCAACCAGCCCGCCGCGAGCTGCGAATTCCCATTCGGCCTCGGTTGGCAAACGTTTGCCGGCCCATTTCGCATAGGCAGAGGCATCTTCGACATTTACACAAACCACCGGATGGTTGCCCTTGCTAGAAATATCGGAACCTGTGCCGAGAGGCTGCCGCCAGTTCGCGGTGGGATCCCAACGCCACCACAAGAGCGCTGAACTGGGATCCTCCAAATTTCCGCTGAACTCAGCAGGCGGGCTGAAAACAATCGATCCCTGATTGAAAGGAGCTTTAGGCAAGTAGGCGCGCGCTTCTGCAGGAAAGTCCTCGATCTTGGCCTCCCGTTCCGCATAGGTCACATAACCCGTTGCTTTCACGAAGGCTGCGAACTGGTCATTCGTCACTTCAGTTTCATCCATCCAAAATCCTGTGACCTGGATGTTGCGAACGGGATATTCCTCTGGAAAATACTTTGTGCCGTATGGGGTCTCAAAATCGCCAGCGGATCCCATCAAGGTTTCCCCACCGGGGATGCGTATCATACCGTCCTTTTTTTCAAGGGCCGGCAGCGCGATGGATTCCGTCTTATTGCAGGAAACCAGGATCAAGGTGCAGATGAGCAGATAGAAATGACGGATGAATTTCACTGGCGAAAGTTACGCCCGGTTGGACTTCTTTTCACCACAAAAATCTGCCCTTCCTCTCGTGCGGGAAAACTGGCTAAATCCGTTCAAGCGATGAAAGCACGACTCACCAAAGATTTCCGATTCGAGGCAGCACACACTCTTCCGAGTTTGCCGGACGGCCACAAGTGCCGCCAGATGCACGGACACAGCTTCAAGGTCGAGATCTCGATCGAGGGTGAGGTCGATCCGAACATCGGTTGGATTTACGATCACAAACTCATTTCCAACGCGATGAATCCGCTGCTTGAGCAGTTGGATCATGCCTACTTGAATGATATTGAGGGTCTGGAGAGTCCGACCATTGAGATTATGGCAGGGTGGTTTTGGAAAAAGCTCGCTACCCAGCTTCCTGGCTTGGCCGAGATCGTGATTTTCGAGACCCCAACGGCCCGTTGCTCCTTCAAAGGCGAGTTTTGAGAGAAAAATTCGGGGGTAAAGAAATAGTCTTGCGCTGTGGCGCGGCATGTATCAATTTCCCCGCCCCGTAACGGGACGTAGCTCAGCCTGGTAGAGCGCCTGCTTTGGGAGCAGGATGTCGTCAGTTCGAATCTGGCCGTCCCGACCACCTTACAAAACCTCCCCTCGCGGGAGGTTTTTATTGGTCGGGTGGTCCGTGCAACTCTTCCGCCATGCGGAACGTTCGAAAGCCAAGTTTTGTGAAACACAAAACCTTCATTACCTACGCGTAGCGCATCCCGCTTGGAGGTTTCCCAGAAACCTCAATCTGGCCGTCCCGCCGCTGAGACGTGAGTAAAGAAGTCGCCAGCCGCACCCGCAAGATACGGCCTTTAAGGGATAAAAGTCCCTGCCTACTTCAAATATCAAACTCTACACCCGGCTCAGGAATAATCATCTCTGTCCCCGGCAAACGGCTTTCCAATTCCTGTTTGAACCAAGCCATCGCCGCCTCATCTCCATGAACCAGGAAAATTTTCTTCGGCTTCATTTTTACCGCGAAGTCGGCAATCGCCTCGCGCGTCGAGTGGCCTGAGAAATCGAAGGCGCGGACCTCACAGTTGAGTTTGACCGGTGGGTAGGCGGGATCGAGTTCCACCATGTCACCGGGTTGGGCGGCGCGGATTTTTCCACCGGGAGTTTCCGAGTCCGCGTAACCGACGAAAAACAATCCATGCTTTTTGTTTTCCAAAACGCCCTGACGGGCAAAATTGTTAGAAATGGTTTTCTCGCTCATCATGCCGCTGGAGAGGGCGTAGATGCAGCCGTTGTGGAAAGGGATGGGTCCAACCCGTTTCTGGTTGCCGCCTGCCAGTTCCATGTCGCTCAGGAATTTGAAACCACGGCGGTTGCGGCGGGAGACATCGGAAAACTTGTCATAGATCGTCGTCATCTTGGTGCTGAGCCCGCCGATGTAGACCGGGACTTTTTTGTTGATGAGACCTTCTTCCTTGAACCGTTGCAACATGGCGAGGACCTCCTGGGTCTTGCCCATCGCGAACACCGGAATCAGGACCGACCCACCGCGTTTGATGACCCCGTTGATCGCCTCGGCGAAATCATTCTCCTCCTCGCTGCGGGAGTAGTCGGCGCGGCGCGCTTGTTCACCACGGGTGGTTTCGATAATCAGTGCATCGACCGTCTCCTCGGGAAAAATCGCTCCCTTTTGCAGGGTGCTGTCCTCGAAATTGACGTCTCCGGTGTAGAAAACCTTTTTGCCTTCCGCCTCGAACATGACTCCGACCGAGCCGAGGATGTGTCCGGCATCGAAGAGCTCCGCCCTGAGTTTTCCCGCATCATCGACATCGAATTTTCTACCAACGTTTCTCAGATGGAAACGTCCCTTCATGCGGTCGATTTGGCCGTGAGTGAAAAACGGATATTCGGTGATCCCGAGTTCGGTGCGTTTGCTTTCCATGACGTTCACCGAGTTGTGCAGCATGGCGCAGGTCAGTTCTGCCGCTTCAGGTGAAATGAAGACTTTCGCCCGGTGTTGATGTTCGGCGCAAACCGGCAGGGTTCCGACGTGATCGAGGTGGGAATGTGTAACAAAAATGGCATCCGCCGTATCGTCCTCGACCAGTTCGTAGCGGGGTTTCGCATTGACCCCTTCTTCCTTGGGATGCATGCCCGCGTCGAGAATCACCCTTACGCCATCGGCATCGAGCAGATAGGAGTTTGCCCCGATCCCGACGTCCCTGCAGATACTTTTGAAAATCATTACTGAACGCACCCTGTGAAATCTTCCATCTTCTGTCAATGCGCTGTCATGAGGCATGGAAGCACCAATTGAGCTATCTTCAGGGATTTTTAAGGTCTTGCCCTGCAGCGGTGAAATCGATCTATTGTGGCATATCGAGTATCTTCATTCCTCCTCTTATGATAACTTTCAAAGGATTCGTGGCGAAAGCAATTGTGGGTGGAGGCGCCATAGCCGGGCTGTCATATTCGGAGCCCATCGTCATTTACGCGAAATCCGTATTCACGGATCATCAATGTTCTGAACTATCGAAGCTGGTTTTGTATGAAATCATCAACCATAACCACTTCGTCAAAGAATCGGAATTCAAACAGTTTTTGATCGATCAAACAGATTGGAAACAGAAAGAGGATACTTACAAGGACAGCTTCGGAACCCCTTTCAAGCTGAGTTACAGTGAAACACAGCTGAACGTTTCAAGTGCCGGGCCGGATATGAAATGGGAGACGGAAGACGATATTTCCAGATCGCGCCGTTTCAAATAGGCTCAATTGGTTTTCAATCAAACGATCCCCTCTTCTGTCTCCTGCTTGAGTCTCAGCTGTCCGCATGCGGCATCGATGTCGTGTCCCTTTTCGATACGAAGGGTAGCGGTGACTCCGGCATTTTTCAGGACATCCTGGAACGCACGGCAGTGGGAAAGGGCGGGGCGTTCCCATTCGAGTCCTTCAACGGTGTTGTAAGGAATCAGGTTCACCTTGGCGGAAATGTTGCGGGCGTGGCGGGCAAGGATGGCCGCTTGTTCGAGATCGTCGTTCACGCCCTTGATGAGGATGTATTCGAGGGTGAGCCTTTGTTTTTTGGTCGAGTTCCAATGGGCGAGCGCGTCCAACAATTCAGCTACCGG
>CBFGOP010000004.1:0-52056 GCA_965650415.1 uncultured Prosthecobacter sp.
TATTCCTGTTTGTTTGAACAAACCTTTCTTCCTTGCTAGCCAACTAAAGCCGCAAAAATGCTGCGACGTTATTATTTATGAGCCGAATAGTTGATCATCCAGTACACTCCGAATTCCCCTGATTTTATCAGCCGTCGTGGCGTGATCAGCACTCTCAGCCTTGCAGGAACCGCTCTTTGCGCGTCCTCCCTGAGTGCTTCGGCAAGTTGGTTTGGATCGCAAAAAGACGAGCTTCCTGTGGTGGAGGTGAAAACCGCAAGCAACACCAACAAAAAACCGACCCAGAAAATCGGTGGCTTCGACGAGGCATGGGTAAAACTCGAAGGTCGCAATATCAACGCATACGCGAACTACATCAACTCCCTCAGGCTCCGTAACATCACTGCCCAAGAAGTTCTGGAAGCTCACGCCAAAGAGCGGGGAAATGTCTGGAACCGCATCCCGCCCCGCCATTGGTGGGCGCGCATGGGTTATACACTCCAGGTGGTTGACCGTATTTCCTCGGCAATGAAATCTCCTGTCGAAGAAATCATTTCCGCTTACCGCACACCGCAGTACAACGCGAAGTGCAGCGGAGCCCGTCGCCAGTCATGGCACCAGGCCAACATCGCCGTCGATGTCCGTTTTGATGCCTCTCCTCGCAAAGTCGCCGCTGCCGCACGCAGTCTGCGCGATCGTGGGCTCTTCAAAGGTGGAGTCGGTAGCTATTCCTCCTTCACCCACATCGATACCCGCGGCCAGAACGTCAACTGGTGAGCCTTGGATGTCGCAGCTTCTGAGATCCGCCATCTCCCTCGGAGCCAGTCCGCTCATCATTGGCAGTTTGGTTTATTTTCTCTGGCGCTTAACCCGTTGGTCATTTCTGGAAATGATGGGTTTGATGACCTTGCTAATCGGTTTCATCGCATTTCTGGGCGGAGCCGTTTGCCTGATCGCTTACCTCAAGCATGAAACCCGAAACCGAACCACTCCGCAACGCAGTCTCATTGTGCGTGCGCTGATCGTCGGGGGTCTGCTGATCGCTAACTTCCCCATGGCAGCTTTTTATACTTCATCGGCCATCGATATTTCCACTCGCTACACCGTACGTGTTTACAATGAGAGCAATCTTCCGATTGAGAGTTTCATAATTTCAGGGCCGGGTATTGAACATGAATTTGGTCCGATTCCCGTTAGAAAAAACGCACTGTATCACTTTTACCCGAACGCATCGGGAACGTTGGAATTTGCGGGACGCCAAGAAAAAATCAATTTTCATGGGGAATTAGAGGGATATGTCCACAAAGGAGCAGAAGGCGACAAAACCGTCAAAGTAAGCGGCAAAGGACTATACGAAATAACAGACAACCTCCACTGACCGTTTCAGGTTTGTCTTTTTTTCATCGGTGGGTAGTCTCGCAATATGACCCTCGCCACGAAAATCACCGTTCTTCGGCTTTTCCTGGTGCCTGTGTTCGCGACTTTTGCGATCGCCTACAGTCTGAAACTCGATTGGTTTGAAAACCCCGAGATCCTCCGCTGGATCGCACTCTCCGTTTTCACCATCGCCGCACTCAGTGATTGGTTGGATGGCTGGCTCGCCCGGAATTGCAATCAGGCCTCCGAGCTTGGCGCATTTCTCGATCCCATCGCCGACAAATTATTGGTCTTCTCCGCCATCATCGTGCTGACCTTTTTCAAGTGGGATGCCGAGGGTTGGGCGATACCGCTCTGGTTTGCGGCGCTGGTCATTTTTCGCGACTGCATGATTCTGATCGGCATCAAAATTCTCTACACCAGACGCCTGAAAGTGAAAATCAAACCGCATTGGTCCGGCAAAGCCTGCACCTTCAGTCTGTTTTTTGTCATCGGCTGGGTAATGCTCAAAGTCATTCCCTTCTCACCCGTTTACCCATGCATGGTCGCAGCGTTTTTCACGATTTGGTCGACCATCGAATACTTCCGCCAAGGTCTCGCCATCCTGCGCCAAGCCAGTTAACAACAAGCCATGTGGATCGCCCGCTCGAAAGCCGAACTTCAGAACCAACTCGATTCCTTGCCCAGTCCGATCGTATTGGTACCCACGATGGGCGCGCTCCATCCCGGACACGCCGCACTCATCGACCTCGCTCGAAAACAAGCCGGCACAACCGGCTCGGTGCTGGTTTCCATTTTCGTCAATCCCATCCAATTCGATAAACCCGCCGATCTCGAAAACTACCCGCGAACGGAAGACGAAGATCTGGCCATCTGCCAGTCCCACAGTGCCGATGGCGTGTTCATGCCGGATATCCGTGAAATGTATTTCGCCGACCGATCCATCACGGTCACAGAGACACTGCTCTCGAAACATCTGTGCGGCGCGACCCGTCCCGGTCATTTCGACGGGGTTTGCACGGTGGTTCTGAAACTTTTCAACCTGACCCGCTGCGACGCCGCAGTGTTTGGTGAAAAGGATTTCCAACAACTCGCCATCATCCGACGCATGGTCAGGGATCTCGATCTGCCGGTTGAAATCATAGCCCATCCCACCCTGCGTGAAAGTGACGGGCTTGCCATGTCTTCACGCAACCGACGTTTGAGCCAGAAACAACGTGCGGATGCACCGAGAATCCGCCGGGCTCTTCTTGCGGCTTCGGAGAAAAGTTCCGTTCAAGAAATCATCGGAACCGCACGAGAAATCATTGAATCTTCAAATCTAACAAAAATCGATTACCTCTCACTGGTTGATGCGGAGACTCTGCAACCAAATGAACAATTGGATCGAACCACCATCCTCGCTTGCGCGGTGTTTTACGGCGAAGTTCGTCTGATCGATCACATTCTTATTACGGCTTCGAACCAAAACGTTTAGCCAACACCTCTTTTCGATGGGCAAAAATCCGTTCTAGCTTCGGACGCACCAGAATCGGGTTGGCGATTTCTCCGAACGGCCACATCGGCAACGCGTAGTGCACCAGATCGCGCATCAGCACCCCGCCGTCCTTTTCCTCGAAGGTATGCAGGTGATGCCAGAATTTGTATGGGCCAAAACGCTGCTCATCGATGAACGACTCCCTGTGTTTGACCGATTTGATTTCGGTCACCCACGGTACCCACACACCCGGAAAAACCATCACCCGATACTCGATCACCTGCCCTTCATACATCTTGTCGCCCGGTTGATAAACGATACGGAATCCCAAATCCGCCGGCGTGATTTCATCCAGATTTTTCGGAGAAGAGAAAAACTCCCAGGCTTCATCCAATCCGATAGGCAAAAACTGCTCCTGCTCCAAAACGTGTATCATATGGCCCGGACACTAAGTCAGGTATCGAAAATCTCAAATTTCCAATCCGAGTTTTCTCTCGATCTCCGAGACCGCCCACTGCGCATGTTCGGAAATCAGCGGATCCGGATCGGCTGAGGCGATTTTCAAAACCTCAAGATCCTTTTCTCCTCCGGTGTTGCCCAGTGCAACACAGACATTTCTCAGAAACCTCGCACGTTTGATCCGCTTGATCGGTGATTTTGCAAACACCCGCCGGAACGCTTCGTCATCCATTATCAAAAAATCACGCAGGTGATGGCTGAAAATTTCCTCACGCGCATGGAAGGAGATTTCGCGGGATTCCTTGGCAAAGCGGTTCCAAGGACAAACATCCAGACATTGATCACAGCCGTAGATCCGGTCCCCGATCGCATGACGGAACTCCAGGGGAATCGCTCCCTTGTTTTCGATGGTGAGATAGGAAATACAACGCCGCGCATCCATTTGATGCGGAGCGGTGATGGCCTGGGTCGGGCATGCATCGATGCAACGTGTGCATTTTCCGCAGTGATCTCCGAACGGTTGGTCTTGGTCGAGATCGAGCGTGGTGAGAATATCGGCCAGAAACAACCAGGTTCCGAATTGGCGATGGATCTGTACCGTGGATTTTCCATTCCAACCAAGCCCGGAGTCCGTTGCAAAATCCCTCTCCAACACCGGCCCCGTGTCCACGTAATAACGCTGCACACCGCCCAACTCGATCAGCTTTTCATTGAACTCGACCAGCATCTTTTCAATCAAATCATGGTAGTCATCATTCCATGCATACTTCGCAATCCGATAATCTTTGGGATGCCCGTCCCTGAAAGGGTCGTTGCCGGTGAAATAATTGATGCCGAGGCAAATCACCGCCTTGCATCCGGGAAGCACCTCGCGCGGGTCGCAGCGACGTTGTGGATTTCTTTCCATCCACTGCATTTCGCCATGCCGACCATCATCGATCCACGCCTCAAAATCCTCGGCATGCGTCGCGCGCTTCGCCTGCGCGATGCGGCAATCATCAAAACCCAGCTCAGCCGCTATCGCTTTGACCTTGGAACTCAGACCGTTCATTCGCCGTGGGTGAAATAGTAACGCGCGCTCTCCAAAATTCCCGTTGCGATCTCATTCGAGTCCAATCCCGTCGTATCAATTTTCAAATGAGCCGTCTCCCGATACCACGGCTCGCGCTCAGCCAGCAGGTTTCGAACTCTGTCACGAGCATCCGGATGATTCAAAAGCGGCCGATCCTGATTTCTCGAGGTTCGTTCGAAAATCACTTCCTCCGGGGCGTGAAGCCAAACCACATATCCGAGCTTGCGCAGCAGGGATCGGTTTTCCGGACGGATCACCACTCCTCCACCTGTGGAAATGATCTGTCGCGCATCGCTTTCTTTCGCAAGTTCCAGAAGCTGCAAGGTTTCAAAATCCCGAAAGGCGGACTCTCCCTCCTCTTTGAAAATCTCGGTGATTTTCTTTCCCATCTTTTCTTCGATAGATCGATCTGTATCGGTTAGGGGATACCCCAAACGCTGGTGAAGCTCACGCCCCACCGTGGTTTTTCCACTCCCCATGAAGCCGATCAGAACAATGTTCTCCGGTGTGACTTCGCTTTGACTCATGGCCACAACCTACAAGCATGGGTCTACCTTTAGAAGCCACAAAATCCGTCCTGCATCGACTTCTTGTCTAATCCGCCGTTTCCATCCATCTTTGAGCCATGCTAGGATTGAAACTCGACCCTACCACCACCTGGGGCCTGATCGGAATCGCGTTGTTTTACCTCATCGGATTCCTTCACATCCTGCATGCCCTGATGCACACCCGCACCTCCCAAGGCACGATCGCATGGGTTGTTTCCCTCCTGTTTATCCCGTTTTTTGCCATTCCCCTCTACTGGTTGCTTGGTAGAAACAAATTCGAGGGATACGTGCGTGCACGCCGGAGCAATGATGCCGAGCTCAAAAAAATTGCCAAAGACATGAGCGAAAGCCTCAAAGCCTTCGCGATCGATCTGCCGGAAGAGGATTTTTTCGAACGCTGTGCGGAAGAGTTTGGCGGTCTTCCCTTCACCCGTGGAAACCACCTCAAGCTGCTCATCGACGGCGAGCTAACCTTCAACGAGCTATTCGCAGCCTTGAACCGGGCTGAAGATTATATCTGCGTGAATTTCTTCATCGTGAAGCACGACAAGATCGGAGCAAGTTTCCAAAGAGTCCTCATGGAAAGGGCACGCGCCGGGGTAAAGGTTTACTTCCTGTTTGATGAAATCGGCTCCTACAAACTCTCCTCCACTTTCCTCAGTGAACTGGAGGATGCCGGAGTCGAGTGCCAATCTTTCGGATCCAACCGTCATTGGTGGTCGCGGCTGCAGCTGAATTTCCGAAACCATCGGAAAATTCTCATCGTCGATGGCGTGGAGGCCTTTCTCGGAGGAATCAACGTCGGCGACGAATATCTCGGAAAAAGCGCGGAGTTCGGTCCATGGAGGGACACGCATCTCCACCTCAAGGGCCCCGCCGTCCAGTCCGTGCAACTGGTGTTTTTGGAGGATTGGTTCTGGGTCAGAAACGAAGTCCCTCATCTCTCATGGGAGGCGAATCCTCAGGAAAAAAACCAGATTTCAGCGATCATTCCAACAGGACCCGCGGATCCCATCGATTCATGGAAAATGATCGTCATCGAGGCCGCCAATTCGGCACGGGAAAAACTCTGGATCGCCAGCCCATACTTCGTTCCGGATGATGGAGTGATCAATGCCCTACAACTTGCCGCGATGCGCGGTGTCGATATCCGCATCATGCTGCCCAATCGACCGGATCAGCTTTTGGTCTGGTTGTCGTCTTTTTCCTATTACGAGGAGGTCATTCCTTTCGGGATCAAAATCTGCCGTTATCAGGAAGGCTTTCTCCACCAAAAAGTCATTCTCATCGATCAACGGATGGCTACCATTGGAACCGCCAATATGGACAACCGTTCGTTCCGACTCAACTTCGAGGTCACGGCTTTCGTTTCAGATCCTGGTTTCATCAACCAGGTCGAAACCATGTTGAATCAGGATTTCTCGAAATGCCGAACGGTCAAGATCGAGGAATTCAGCGAGAGATCCTACCTGTTCCGCATCGCTTGTCGCTTCGCGCGTTTGCTCGCCCCGCTACAGTAAAAAACCTCCACCTATCGCATTGCCACGCGGTTCAAATCAGGACGCTGGCGGGTGATGTTTGCCAACATCTGACGGCAATGGGCATGTTTGGTGCGCCCTCTGAGAATCTCGGCACTGCGCTCGAACGAACCCCACTGCACGACGGTGATCTCAACATTGCGGCGTCCCCACTGGTTCATCATCGCTTTGGATGGTTTATACATGTCGATCGTGCCTGTTCCGGTCAGCGCGGAACCGTAATCATCGACCACGAAAAGCTGTGGCATCCCTTTCACACGGAAAACCGTGCCCACGGGGTAAAACGACCAATCGGCCGCAGCACTGCGAACCTTGTTTGAGAACTTCAGATTGGTTCCCGCGGCATTCTTTTTGCCATATTGGATGTGATCCGCTTCCGAGCAGGTGTATGCCGTGGTTCTCACAACCCGTTGACGTTCACTGAACTTGTAAATCGGCATCTTGTGTTTGTCCTTCGGCTTGCGCGAGGCCTCAGTCAAAAGAGTCGAAGTCGGTACCGGAATCGAACCGTAGTCACGGTCGATCGCGTGCGGACCATGACGATGGATATCCTGCTGGGAAAGCGTATGGATTCCGGAACCACAACTGACCAACCACGGAAGAATTGCCGCGGACAAAATGAGAGTAAGCTTCGAGGGACTCATGTGTAGTTAAATGCGATGGTGAGGAGTGACGCAGCCCTGAGGCTTTTTCTAAAGTTGGCGTACTCAACCTCAATTTGTGGCCTAGGGCAAACCTAAAAACCCTCTTGTCCGGGTCGAAAAACCCCGAAAAAAACAAAAAACCTTCTGCTTTCAGGCGATTTCAACCCCTGCAACCTCGGAAATTTCCGCTGCCAGAGTGGAAAATCGGTCGTCATCGAGCACCGGCACAGCCGAATCCAAGAGTTTTTGTGGCGGCTCAGGCACTTCCACCCACGAGCGGCATCCTCCCATGCGCTTTTCATATTTCAGCTTCCAAGGCTGGCTCAAATGGCAAACCCGGACCCATGCCAGATGGATACTGCCCGCAGCCATGCCTTTTCCCGTCCAATCGAAACGGTCCTTGATTGTCCGCTCCGTGTATATGTGATACGGCAGTAATTTGGAAACCTGCTCCCAACTTTTCAGAGTCACCGCAGCCAGAACCCGGACGTGATGCTTGATCTCTACCAAATCTCCCGGCTCCCACTCTTTGCTAGGTGTAAAATCCCCCTCCCGAACTTGCTCAAGCTGGGCGTGGAACTTGGTCGGAAACAGGAAAAACGAATCATGTGCAAAGGAAAATCCCTCACGACCTTCGTGAATCCCTCCCTTGCGCAGAATGATTGCCTGGCGGCCGCTTGCCAGGGCATTACAAACCACTTCCCATTCTTTGAACGCAATTGCCATACAAGATCCACTTTATCCCAGATCGTCCGCTGTCACCGAACGCTGTTCCCTACTTCCGAGCAACATCGCCTGACGTTTCACCGACTCCGGCGTTTCATCAAAGCGGAAGCTGTGGCAGTTCGGGCATAAGGCGGTTGCCTTGCCGACAATCGAATCGCATCCCTCACAAACCTTGTATTGGTAAGGGTAGGCAGCGATTTTAGCAGCGGCTTCAGCGCGGTTGGGTGTGGGATTCGCCATAATAAAAAAGAAAAGCGGCACCGGAAGGCCGGACCGCTTGTCGCTAAGAAAGAATATCTATCAACTCTTAGCCAATTGCAGCGATCGCCTTCGCGGTCTTGCTCTTGATATTAGCAGCCTTGTTCGGGTGGATCAAGTTGCGCTTCGCGGCTTTGTCGAGAACGGATGACAATTTGGAGCTGGCTTTTGTCGCCTCTTCTTTGTTTCCAGACTCAATCGCGCTGATGGTCTTCTTGCGAAGGGTCTTCATGCGGCTTTTCTCAGCACGGTTCCGCTCGGTGCGGGTCTCGGTTTGTCTGATGCGCTTTTCTGCGGATTTGGTATTGGCCATGATGTCTTGAATTGAAATTGTCGTTTTCCCCTTGCAGGGGGCGGGAAACTATTAGGCTTTGACCCTCGGTGTCAAGCTCATGTTTGAGCTTTTCCTCGGGATTTTTTCAAAAATCTCACCGTGCTACCAGGTTCCGTGCCGGAGCTAGATTCCCAAGCGAACCGCGGATCACATAAACATCCGCACCGATTCCCACGCGGTCATACAAATCAATCACATCCTTGGTTCCCATCCGGATACAACCGTAGGAGGCAGGAGTACCCAAGCGATTCACCTCAGGAGTACCATGAATGTAAATGTAACGTTTGAAGGCGTTGCGATTGTAACCTTGGGTACCCCTCAACCACAAAATCCGACTCACGATAGGATCCCGACCCGGGGCGTTTGGCTTGAGGATTTCGCCTGTCGGCCTACGACTCTTGAAAACCGTCCCTGCAGGTTGGCCACATCCGATCTTTTTCGCGACTTCCATCCGCCCCAACGGGGTCCGATTCGTGCCAGGAGAATCTCCCAAGCCAAATTTGGAAGTGGAAATCTTGTAGGTTTTTACGGGTTCGTTGTCGCGAAGCAGGACCATTTTTTGATCCCGAACACTGACGATCATTTTATTCCGGTGGTCGACTTGCGGAGTCGGAGCGCAGCTGCTGAAGCCCAGTGCCAAGAAAAGCCCTGTGGCGGAAATCAGCAGTTGAACCGCGAGTTTTTGCATGCGTCATTTGGTTTCCACTTCAACCACCTCAACGGATTTGGAACGGTTGAACGATGGCATCATCCGTGCGATGGATGCCAGGGAGGTATAGTAAAATCCGACAGGGAACGGCAGCAAGAGAATGGCGGAAGACCAGTTGCCTTTCATCGCAGCCTCAACCACCACGAAAAGGAAGAAACATCCGAAAAGAAACTCGACCACAGGAGTGAGAGTCTTGATCGCCTTGTAGCTGCTCTTTTTCCAATCGGAATTCTTTTTCTCAATTCCATACTTCGGAGTGCGGATGAAAGCCGATTGGTGATTGAAGATCGCCTCCAACACGGCCTTGGCATTGGTGATGGACATTCCGATTCCGAGTGCCAGCAACAGAGGAAGGTAAGGGATTTCTTTCCACCAAGTCTTGGGACGCAGGGCTTTCTGAGAGGTCAGGTAGAAAAGAATCACGGAAACTGAGGCAAAGAAGAAGATCGGCACGTTGATGATGTAATAGGTCAGCGGACCGAAATCCGGTTGCGCGTGCTGGTTTGGATAGATCAGGAAGCACAGACAAATCAGGAGCAAGTAAGCAAAATTGGAGGTCAGGTGGGCCGTAGCCTCCATTTTCACAAACAGGGGCACATCGCTTCTCCAGATCGCTGGCAGGACTTTTTTACAAACCTGGATCGATCCTTTGGTCCAGCGATGCTGCTGGCTCTTGAATCCGTCCATGTCCACGGGTAACTCGGCCGGTGTCTCGACGTCGTTGAGGAAAATGAAACGCCATCCTTTGAGCTGGGCGCGGTAGCTGAGGTCCATGTCCTCGGTCAAAGTGTCGTGTTCCCAGCCGCCGGCGTCGGCGATACAGGATTTCCGCCAGATTCCGGCCGTGCCGTTGAAGGTAAAGAACCGACCGGAGCGGTTGCGTGCCGTCTGTTCAAGCTCAAGGTGTCCATCGAGGAACATCGCCTGTATGCGGGTCAGGACGTTGAACGTGCGGTTCAAATGACCCCAGCGGGTCTGAATCATACCGATTTGCTCATCGGTAAAGTAGTGGATGGTTTTTTGTAAAACATCGGCATTCGGAACGAAGTCGGCATCCAAGATGAAAAGGTATTCCCCTTTGGCGTAATGAGTGCCGTTTTCCAAAGCTCCGGCCTTGAACCCGGTTCGGTCGGTGCGGTGGATGTGCTCCGCGTCAAATCCCATGGCACGCATGCGCTCGATGCCTGCCTGGCAGATCGCAACCGTGTCGTCCGTCGAATCGTCAAGCATCTGGATCTGCAACTTGTCCTGCGGGTAGTCGATTTTGGAAACCGAATCGAGCAAGCGGTCAACCACGTGCATTTCGTTAAAAACCGGCAACTGAATCGTCACCAATGGCAATTCATCAAAATGCTGCTTCGGCTCGGGACGCTTGCGGGAATGCTTCAGATAAAGGAAAATGATCGTCAAACGATGCGATCCGTAACCCGCCAAACCGATCAAAACGGTGATATATGCGACGTACCAGAGAGGAGAAGAAAGATCCATAGGAGAGAAGATTGAGGCTGTTTTGAGGTCAAGGGCGGAGAGAATATCGGAAATCGATACTGACGGAACGATACTGACGAAAATCTAGCCATGGATGGTTCCACAGGGTAAAATCTCCGCCAGCGGAGGTGATCAGAGCCACCCCGGCTTGTCAAGCCCGGAAGTCCTTAGGAAGGCTTAAGTATTTACATCACGACCCGCCCGCGAACCTTCCCGGAAACCACCGCGCCGGGCCAAACCACGCTGTCATAAACCTCAGTGCCGGCGGCGATTTTTGCGCTTTTCCCAATCACACTGCGTTCGACAATGGCACCTTTTTCAATGAAAGCGTCGGGATGGATCGGAGCCTGTAATGCCAACTGTTGATGAGCCAACAAGTAGGTATCGACGTCACCCAAATCCATCCAATGACCTTGATCCAAGACAACGGCACCGATTCCGCCCTCCCGAACCAGTTCCTGGAATGCAGGAATCACCGAAATGACCTTGCCAGCCGGGATTCTTCTTAAAAAGGATTTTTTCACACAGTAAATCCCGGTGAAGGTATGAGTCCCAGGCAGTCCTTTGACCTCGCTCCGTACATCCTCGACCCGTCCGTTTTTACCAAAAGAAATCCGTTTTTCGCCTCCCTCCGAACGCAAGGCGAGGGTCACTTCATCTCCACTCGACTCATGGGACGCGACCAATTTTTCCAGATCCATCGATGAAAAAATATCCCCGTTGTGGATCAACAAACTTCCCTCATCCAACCAAGCCTCCAGTTGTTTCAAACCGCCACCTGTATCCAACAACACCGGCTCATGGAAAAACGTTACATCCCTCCCTTCACCAAAGCCAATCCACGCTTCAGGCAAATGATGCGTGTTGATGGCGAAACGATTGCAACCCACCTTCTCACATGCCTCCACCGCCCACTCTGCCAGCGGCTTGTGAAACAACGGCACCAGAGGTTTTGGCAACACATGCGTGAGAGGTTGCAAGCGCGTGCCCAAACCGGCTCCGAGAATGAAGGCTTGTGTGATCATCCGTTATGAATCCTTACCAGTCACGCTACGCAAACGATCCACCGTGGTGCGTAACACTTTCAAATCCGCTTCCATGCGCTCCAGCAATTCCTCCAATTCCGGTTCCTTGTGTTCAACCTCCGGTAACATCGACAATTCCTGCATCGTTGAGACAATGATCCCGATGAAAAGGTTCAGAATGGTGAAGGTGGCAATGATGATGAAAGGGATGAAAAACGCCCAAGCATACGGATGACTCTCCATGACAGGACGCACAATCCCCATCGACCAGCTTTCGAGAGTCATCACCTGGAACAAGGTATACAAACTCTTGCCCAAACTTCCAAACCATTCGGGGAAATGTTCACCAAACAGACGCGTCGATAAAACTCCCGCGGTGTAGAAGAAAATCGCCATCACTGCCACCACCCCTGCCAAGCCCGGGATCGAATGCAAAAACGCAGCCACCACTTTCCGCAAAGATGGAATTACGGTCAGCAATCTCAATACCCTGAGCACGCGGAGAGATCGCAACACCGCCCATGGTCCGGCTCCGGGCATCAGGGCTAGAGCAACCACCAAAACATCGAACAGATTCCAACCGCTGCGCCAAAACGCGCCACGATAAGCCAGAAATTTGAGTAAAATTTCAATCACGAATACGCCCAAACAGAAATGGTCGATCGCAATCAACACCTGCCCCCACTCTGCCATCCATCGAGCCGAGGTTTCCAATCCCAACACCACCGCGTTCAACAATATGAGGAAAACAATCCCGCCCTGAAAGATTTTCGATTCGACCCCGCGTGCCAAACGGATTCGCCACCCAGCCACACCCGAGCGGGTCTCAAGTTTTTTAAGTTCGGATTCACCCATGTTATTTTGATGGAACGCGCACATGCAACCATGCCCAAGCATAACTACAAGAGTAGATTTTTCCTGTAAATCTTGCCAACCTCTGCCATATTTCCGTCCCACCGCCATGCCATTACGAACCCTCCTCATCACCGCAATCGTTCTTTTCTCATCCCCGGCTTTCGCCCAACAAGGCAACCGAAAAGGTCACGACAATATGGACGACGTCGTCCCGGCCGAGCTGATACCGCCCGCTCCGGTTCTCTCTGTCGAGGATGCACTCAAAACCTTCACCCTTGAAGAAGGTTTTGTCATCGAAGCTGTAGCCGCCGAACCCCTAACCGAAAAACCCGTCGCCCTCGCTTTCGATGCGCGCGGCCGCATGTGGGTCTGTGAAATGCGCGGTTACATGTTGGACGCGGATGGAAATGACGAAGATAAGCCCATCGGACGCATCGCCATTCTCGAAGACACCGACGCCGACGGCCGAGTCGATAAACGCACGAACTTCCTCGAAAACATCCTCCTCCCACGTGCTATTGCCATCGTTCCCAACGGCATCTTGTTCGGCGACCAAAATAACCTCTACTTCGTTAAATCCAAAAACGACCAACCCGATGGCGCGCCTGTGATCGTCGATGAAAAATTCGCAGTCGGCGGCAACGTCGAACACAAAACCAACGGCCTGATGTTCGGAATCGATAACTGGATGTACAACACCAAATCCGACATCCGCTACCAATTCAACAACGGCAAAATCACCCGTGAGCAAACCGAAAACCGCGGCCAATGGGGCATCACCCGGGACAACCTCGGCCGACTCTATCACAATAGCAACAGCATCCTGCTGGTCGGCGACCGCCTCCTCCCCAACCTGCTGCGCGGCAACCCTGCCGTGAAACTAAAAACCAGCATATCTTCCAATCTCGGAAACAACAAAGTCTATCCGGGTCGCGTCACTCCGGGCATCAACCGCGCCTATATGTCACGAAAAAATGGTTACGACGCAGATACACTCGATCCCAAGACCCACAAACTCATCGATGCCACAGGCGCCTGCGGCCCAGTCATTTATCGTGGCGACCAATTTCCCGAAAACTACGACCAAGCCGCCTTCGTATGCGAATCCTCTGCTCAACTGGTCAAACTCATCGAAATCGACCGCAAAGACGGTAAACTCAGTGGTTCACATCCTCTCAAAGAACGAGAATTCCTGACTTCCACCGACGAACGTTTCCGTCCCGTCAATCTTTACAACGCCCCCGACGGCTCCATCTACCTGCTCGATATGTATCACGGCATCATCCAGCACAAAACCTACATGACCACCTATCTGCGGAAACAAACCCTCGACCGCAAACTCGACGGCCCTGGAGTAGGCCATGGTCGCATCTATCGAATCCGTGCGGAAAAAACACCCCTGACCAAGATCGACGATCTCACCAAAGATCCGGTCGAAACCCTCATCAAAAAACTCGGAAGCCCCATCGGTGCGGTTCGCGATCTCGCGCAACGTGAACTCATCGATCGCAAGGCTGAACCCGCTGCGGTTGCAGCCGCACTTGCATCGCCTGCCAACGATCTCCATACCATCCATCTCATCTGGACTCTTGAAGGATTGGGCGCACTCAAGGCATCGCATCTCAAACTCGCTCTCAGTTCCGGAAAAGAAGATCTCGTCATCACCGCTCTCTACGCCGCTCTCAGTCTGGCTGACTCGGAAAAAAAACTTCTCTCCGCAGAGATCATCAAAAGCATCGCAACGCCCGCCACACTGCCATACCTCGCGCGAGCGCTCGCATCCATCAATAGCACGGAAGCCCAGGAAGCGCTGGTCGATCTGTTAGTCAAAAACCCGAAACAGGAATTCATCACCGCGGCGGCAATTTCCGGCCTCGGAAAAAATGCCGCGCTCTTCGAAGAAACCAACAAGGGCCGATTTAAGGAGGAAAACTTCGACCAATGGCTCAAACAGGCCAAGCAAGGTCCGCAGGAGGCAATCGATCCCAAATCCCTTCTCAACGGTGAACATCTTGCTTCCTTCGAACGCGGCAAAAGCCTTTTCACCACCACCGCCGCCTGTATCGGTTGCCACGGAGCCGACGGTGCGGGTCTCGATAACCTCGGCCCTCAACTGGACCAATCCGATTGGGTCACCGGTGATCCCTCACGCCTTGTCAAAGTGCTTCTTCACGGACTCAGCGGTCCGATCCATATCAACGGCAAAGCCTTCACCCCCCTCGGTGTCATGCCGGGTCTCGGACAAAACCCGACCATCAAGGATCAGGACATCGCCGACATCGCGACTTATATCCGCGCAAGCTGGAGCAACCGCGCCTCGAAAATCGATGCCATAACCGTCACCGAAATCCGAGACGCAACCAAGGACCGCACTCCTGGACAGATGTATACCGAAGCCGATTTCAAATAATAGACCTCCCGCGGATCCGCGTATTTTCTGACAGGAAATTTTCCGGCTCCGTCATTTCACTGCATGTTTCCTGGCCAACGCTACATCTCCACATCCGAACCCAGTCTCGGTCTCGGCCATGTGATTTCCTCAGAGAACGGTTTTGTCGAAATCTGTTTCCCCGCTGCCGAAGACAGCCGAACCTACTCGCTCGAATCCGCGCCCATCGTCCGCGTGCGTTTCGCCCCGGGAGACGAACTTTCCGATCATGAAAAACATCACCTCACTGTGGAAAGCGTTACAGAGGAAGAAGGCTTGCTGACCTATCACGGCCAGGGAATTTCCATCCACGAATCCGATCTGCTTGATTCGCTTTCCTTCATCCGTCCGGAGAAACGCTTGCTCGCCGGACTCACCGATCACCCGCGCGATTTCGACCAACGCCTCGAAGCCCTGCGCTGGAACAGCAACATCAGGCGTTCTCCCGCTCTCGGTTACACAGGCGCGCGCATCGATCTCATTCCGCATCAACTATCCATCGTCGCCGAAACTTCCAACCGACTCTTCCCGCGTGTGCTGCTTGCCGACGAAGTCGGACTCGGAAAAACCATAGAGGCCTGCCTCATCCTCCACCGGCTCCACCTGACGGGCCGCGCCAACCGTATCCTCATCCTGGTTCCGGAACCACTCGTGCATCAGTGGTTCGTCGAGCTCCTGCGCCGTTTCAACCTCTTGTTTGCGATTTTCGATGAGGAAAGATGCCAATCGATCACCGCTCACGACGAAACCGCCAATCCTTTTTCCGATTCCCAACTCATCCTCAGTTCGACCGGATTTCTGACAGAAAACCCAACACGCGCCGCACAGGCACGCAGCGCGGGTTTCGATCTTCTGGTCGTCGATGAGGCTCACCACCTCGAATGGACACCGGATGCGACATCACCCGCTTACGTCATGGTAGAGAAGCTCGCACAGGAAATCTCATCGCTTCTCCTTCTAACAGCCACACCCCAGCAGCTCGGACCGGAAGGTCACTTTGCACGCCTCCGCTTGTTGGATCCCGCACGCTACTTAAAACTTGAAGATTTCCTGCGTGAAACCGAATCCTACACACCGCTTGCCCGGGCGGTCGAAGAACTCAGCCGGGGAGAAATTCCCGAACAAATGGAGAAACTTACCCGCGATTCTCCTCACACAGACCGACTGCTGACCGAGTTGCGCAAGGGAGATGAATCCGCACGTCAGCCTTTGATCACCGAACTCATCGATTCCTTCGGCACTGGCAGGGTTTTGTTTCGAAACACCCGCGAACGCCTCAGCGGATTTCCCAAACGCATCCCCATCCTTCATCCTCTTGAAAAAAACCAATCGCCCTACTCATGGCTCGCCGGGTTGTTGCGCGAACTTCCCGTATCGGAAAAAATCCTGCTCATCACCCATTCACCCGATTCGGCCATCACGGTTCAGGAAAAAATCCTCAAGGAAATCCGGATCGATACCGCACTCTTCCACGAGGATCTCAGCATGCTTCAGCGGGATCGCAATGCCGCGTATTTTCAGGAAGCCGATGGCGCACGCATCCTAATCTGCTCGGAGATCGGCTCGGAAGGAAGGAATTTTCAATTCGCGCGTCACCTCGTCCTGTTCGGCTTGCCGCGCGATCCGGAAGTTCTCGAACAACGCATCGGCCGGCTAGATCGCATCGGCCAAACCGGGGACATCCGAATTCATATCCCATACGGAAGAGACAGTCGTTCCGAACTCCAGGCAAGGTGGCTGCACGAGGCGCTCGATGCTTTTTCACAACCCCTCAAAGGCGCAACCGCTCTGGCCACCGCACTGCTTTCGGAGCTCGATGCGCTGGGCGAAATCTCATACGATTCAAAACCATTCCAAAACTTTCTCAAACGCTCCGCCAAACTGAAAACTGAAGTCGCCCACCAGCTATCCAGCGGTCACGATCTTTTGTTAGAAATCGGTGCGCCACCCGCTTCCCTTTCAACCCAGCTCAAGGAAGCGATCGAAGCTGCGGACGAAGACGTACGCTTCGAACGCTTCAGCCTGCGTCTGTTCGATTTTCTCGGACTAGAGGTATCGGATCTGTCCACACGCTCCTTCCTTCTCAAACATGGCAACCGCCACTCGGAGGCCTTTTCCGATATCGGTGATGACGGGCTTTCTATCACTTTCGACCGAACCACCACACTCTCGCGCGAGGACCTTTCCTTCCTTACCATCGATCACCCCATTTTTCGTGACGCCCTAAGCCAGCTGCTCGATGGCAGCTCAGGCAACGCCACTTTCGCGAAAATGCCATCTCCCAAAGGCAAAAGCATTTTGTTGGAATGCGCCTTCGTTCTCGAGGTCATCGCACCATCTCGCCTCCACATCGACCGCTTTCTGCCCCCAACCCTCCTGCGCGTGATCGTCGATCACACAGGAAAAGCACAAACCAAAGCTCCGCCAGCGCAACTCCTCCAACCCGGAGATCCGCGACGCATCGTCAGCCAGGAAAGTTTCAAAACGCAGCTCTTTCCCAACATGTTGGAAGCTGCAAAACAGATTGCCAGTCGCGCCAGCGGCAAACCGATCCACGCTGCTCAGGAACTCGCCCGTGATACGATCGAAAGCCAGATCCTGCGGCTACAAAACCTCTCACTGAAAAATCCCAACATCCCGTCATTCGAGATCGAATCGCTAAAACAAGCACTCAACGAAACCAACGATCTGATTGCAAACGCCCGCGTCCGGCTGGATTCGCTGCGGCTGATCTATTGCGCATGAATCACCTGGACGATTTGATTTTTGGCGGAATCGGATCACCCGCTTCTCTTACTATCTCTTCGAGAACACTCAAAGCTACATCCAGTTGCGAATCTTTGCCGGCCGCCTGATCTGCGGGTATTATCGGAACGATTACATCCGGCACGGCTCCATTGAGCTCCAGATCCTTTCCTGTCTCCGCATGGAACCAACCGCGGAATGGAATCTGCAATTCCCCCACTTCTGGAATTTTCATATCAACTGCAGAAATCACACCACCGTTGGTCGGAGTTCCGATCAATTTTCCGCGACCCGAATCCTTGAACGCGTGGCAGAAAATTTCAGCATTCGAGTAGGTATTGCCGTTACACAAAACCACCATAGGACCGCTCCATGAAGGAACCACCCGCCGATCTGTAGGATAACCCCTGGAACCATCACGCGGAATCGTGAACGCGTGGTTGGGCTGGCAAAACATCGCCAACAATTCATCCGCCACACGCCCTCCCGCATTGTCCCGCAAATCCAGAATCAATCCTTTCGCATGGGTGGATGCGCGGTAGACTTCTAGCGACAAACGATCCAGCTCATCTTGTTTCATTTTCACAAAAGGCAGATAAACAAATCCTTTTGCCTGTGCCGCAGACTTTGCCATGGCAACTCTCTGCTTCCGATCCAGGTAGCGGATCCTTCCGTATGAGACCGGAACCATCTCCAAGGTTCTTGATTGCCCATCACCATTCTCTACCATCAAAGGAATCGGTTTTCCCTCCGCTCCATTGAAAATCGGAGTTAAGGGAGTTCGCGCATCCACATTCCTGCCAGCGATTCTTGTCACAACCTCACCTGCGATCGGCGCTCCATCTAACAGAGAAACAGGTGAACCGGAAATCACGCGCTCAATTAACAAAGGTCCCTGTTCAGAGGAGCGGAACTCCAGACCCGGATGCGCTGTCTGGCTGACCGACTGCTCGGGTTTCGACTTAAGACCCCACGGGTTGTATTGAAAGGTGAGATGCGAAGCGTTGAGTTCTGCCAACATCCTTGCGATCACCCGATCAAACTCCCTTCCATCCCTAGCTATCGATGCGACGTGCTCGTATTTTTCACGAACGAGATTCCAATCCTTGCCGTTCATCGACGGATCATAAAAACGCTCGGCCAGAATTCTCCATATCTTTCTGAAACCAAGTCTCAGACGAGCACGCCGTTCTTGTTCGATCCCAAACGTGAAATCAAACGATAGCAATTTTTCTCCGTCGAATACCGCAGGCACCCGATCACAACGCCAATACGTTTTTCCCTCATCACCTCTTCCAACAGGGATTCCACCGAAAGCCGCAAACTTCGAAACATCGCCATCATCGAGACTCAATTCCATCACACGTTCATCCGCATCATTTTCACTTTGAAACAAGATCGACTTCGAATCCGCAGACCAAACCACGCGCTTCGGATCCGTAACATCGGTTTCGATGCGTCGAACCGATGAAGCCATTTGCTCAATTGCCTGATCATCGGTTTTACCAGTCGATAATTTTTCTGAAATATCCACCAACCACAATCTCGACTTTTCATCCTTTTCCCTGCGAGCGGTGAAGACGATCTTGCCTCCATCGGGCGACCATTTCGGCGACCCCTCGAAACCCGGATGCCGGGTCAGATTCACCGCTTCACGTGATCCATCCGATGGCACCAACCAGATATCCCGATTTGAGTGCACATCCTTGGCCGCAACGACAAACCATTTTCCGTCAGGCGACATATCATACGTCGGCATGTCCCAATTCGGCATGACCTCGGTTGCCTTGCCATCCTGCAACCTCAGGCTCACGAGGTCTCCGGTTGCTTCCAGCCATGAAAGAACATGTCCCTCAGCACTTAGACGAACCCCCCGTTTCGAGCGATGATTGGAAAAAACCACCTTCTCATTCTTGAGAGATTTTTCCGCCAGATGAGCGGACATCACGTCCACTTTCAATCCGTAGTCCGAGAGATAATAAACCGTCTTTCCATCTGCCGACAACTGCACCTCGCGCTCATCCTTGTCGTCCGTTTGAGTCAGCCTTGTCACATTCTCATCTCCCATTCTCATACTCCATAGATCCCCTGCCGCAGAGAAAACGATCTTTTCCCCCTTCTCTGCAAATGCCACCTGAGTCGCGCCACTCACTTTTTCTTTCCTCGGTGAATCCGAAATTTTCTCTCTGGTGAAAATACGGATTTTCTCAGGAGGAGCCGATCCCTCCTGATTCCATCGATAAGTTTGAAAACCCACACGGAACATCATGACTTTTCCATCCGCCGACAAACTTGGCAAAAGAACGGAATCATCCTCAAAAAAAGTGAGCTGCTTGTCTTCGGATACCCCGAATTTTTTCACCCAGATATTGAACTGGCCTGTCACATTGGACAGGTAGTAAAACCCCTTGCCGTCTGCACACCACATCGGATTTCTGGCCTCCCATTCTTCATCGACCATCAGCTCAAAACGTCCTTCTGCCTGATGATACAGATGGATCTCGGAAGCTCGCGAACCATGATATCCCGTTCGATAAAACTGTTCACCCTCTCGACAGAACAACACCTTTTCGCCATCGGGAGAAATGGCCGAGGAATGAGCCGTTGCATCAAAAAGCAGGTTCTCGCGCCTGTCTTCCGATAGATCAATTTTTATCAAGCGATAGGCCTTGTGGCCGGAGCGGGATCTCAGACCTCTGACCAATCCGTATTTCCCATCAGGAGAAACCGATTCCAACCAATTCCCCTCCGTATGATCACTGTGCTGTCGCAGATCGGTGCCGTCCAGCTTCACCGAATAGACCTGCAGTGACCCATCTCGATCCGATGAAAAAACCAATTGTTTCCCATCAGGTGTGAATCTCGGGCAAACATCGCGCGCCGGATCTTTTACCAAGCGAACCGCATTTCCACCCTCGCTGGACACCAGCCACAAATCATCCAACCATTCAAACGCGAACTGTTTTCCATCGGGGGAAAGCGCGGACGTGATGTATCCTTGGATCTCAACCGGCTCTGCCGCCCGAACCAACTGAATCATCATCCATATCGCCGTCACTGCGAGGAAACGCATAACTCATACAAGCCGCTGCCCCATTGCCACGGCAAGCGGTATCTTCTCAATATTTTCAAACAGCACTCTTGCGAACTCACCCCGACCACATAGCTTAAAACTCAGTGAGTCATCCTGAATTACCTGTGTCACCACCCCGAGCTTGGGTTGAAATCAACACCCAAAACCTCCGCCACAATCTCGAAGTGGCGCGTGCAATCTCCGGCTGTGAAATCATGGCTGTCGTGAAAGCGGGTGCCTACGGTCACGGACTTGAAACCATCTCACGCATACTGGAATCTTCAAAGATCGCCTTTCTCGGTGTTGCCAATATCGGCGAAGCACGCCGCATCCGCAACTCGGGCGTGAAAAGTCCCATCTACCTCCTCGGTGCGACGTGGGATCAGGAACGCGAAGAGATCGTCGCCCGCAACATCACACCCTGCATCTCGACCCTCGATGAAGCCAAATCCTTCAACCAGATCGCGCAGCGGCGTGGTGTTCAACTGGCGGTACATCTCGCGGTCGACACAGGAATGGGTCGTGGCGGTTTTTTGCCGGATACTCTCTCGAAGCATATCGGAGATCTTTATCAGCTAGGCTCGCTCAGGATCGAGGGCATCGCCTCCCATCTCTCATCCTCCGATGAAGACCAGGCTTTCACACTCCGACAAATTGCCAGTTTCGACCAAATGGTTGAAATAGCCGGTGGTGCCGAGAAATTCAAATGGCGACATCTTTCTAACAGCGGTGGCATACTGGGTTATCAAAACCATTGCTGCAATCTGGCACGGCCCGGCCTGATGATCTACGGCACCTCCCCCATTCCCGAATTCCAGGCGCAACTCCGTACGGTTATGTCGCTCAAATCCCGTGTGACACTGGTTCGCACCCTGCCCGCCGGTCACGGTGTTTCCTACGGTCGCACCTACATCACAACCAGGCCCACACGCGTCGCAACCATCGGCATCGGCTACGGCGATGGATATCCCCGCAGTGTCTCGGGTAAAAACGCCGAGGTATGGATTCGAAATGAACGTCACCCCATTATTGGTCGCGTAACGATGGACCAGATGATCGTCCGCTTGCCCGACGATTCCAGCATCTCCTGTGGAGACGAAGTCGAACTCTTCGGGGAAAACATCCCCGCGACCGAAGTCGCCAAATTGGCCGATTCCATCGTATGGGAAATCTACACCGGCATCACCCCACGGGTGGAACGCCTCTATCTTGAATAAAAAACGCCTGCCTTCCGGATGGAAAGCAGGCGTGAGAAACTTTCGAGGCTGATCAATCAACCCCAGTCGTCGTTGCCGTAGCCGCCTTTGCTGCCGCCGCCTTTGTGACCGCCGCCTTTATAGCCGCCGCCACCGCCGCCGCCTTTATAGCCGCCACCACCGCCGCCGCCTTTATAGCCGCCGCCACCGCCGCCGCCTTTATAGCCGTAGCCACCGCCGCCGCCACCTTTGTAGCCGCCACCGCCGCCACCTTTGTAGCCACCGCCGCCGCCGCCACCTTTGTAGCCGCCGCCGCCACCACTGCGACGCTCACCGCCGCCGTAGCCACCACCGCCGCCTCCGCCACTGCGGAAACCACCGGGACGAGCTTCTTTTGGCTCAGATGCGTTCACGCGGAGTGCGCGACCCTGATAGTCTTGCCCATCGAGCGCCTCAATCGAAGCATTCAACTGGCTTTGATCTCCAAGCGTAACGAAGGCAAACCCTTTCGAGCGACCTGTCTCACGATCAGTGATGATTTTCACCCGTTCAACCGGGCCGTATGCGGCGAAGAGATCAGTTACGTCTTCTTCGGTAGCGGTGTAGGGCAAATTGCCCACATAGATGTCCATTTTCTTATTCTTTGAGTCACGCCATCAATCTAATCAATGCTGCTCGTGACCATGGCGTTAAAGATCAAAAGCAGCGCGCAAACCTGCTATTTCGCAAGAATGACTCTAGCCAATTACTCGAAAGCCAAACCATTGGCAAGAATTCATTTTCCAGATATTGAACATAAAAAACCAGGGCAAGAGTGATTCCAGCCCTGGTTTTGTTAAATTTGGAAGTGTTTTTCTTACTCGGGAAGTTCGAGCGATGGCGGTGGTGGCACGACGCCGCCATCAAGCTCCAGAGCTCCACCACCAACAGCAGCCTCAGGCGTAGGAATTGCCATCGAATCATCTCCGCGAAGGGGTTTGCCCGTTGCGTCGATAATTTGAGCCGTCACAAAGATGATCAGGTTGCTCTTGATGCGGTTCTCAGCATTGGTTTGGAAAAGACGACCGATAATGGGAATATCTCCGAGAATAGGCACTTTGTCTTCCACTTTTTGCACATCTTCACGCATCAAACCACCCACCGCTACGGTGTAACCGTCATAAATGGTAAGGGAGGTATCAACACTCCGTTTGGAGAAAACGGGCATTTCAATACGGTTGTCTGTAATGACCAAAGTCACAGGATCACCGTCAGCATTGGTCGATGGTGCCAAAATCGGACTTCCGTAATTGATGAAGCCTTCGAACTCAACAATCTGCGGCAAGAACCGGATGTCGATGACGAAATCGTTTTCGCCGAGCGTTGGCTCAATCTCAAGAGTTACACCCGTATTTCGAGTTGCAAAGGAATCCGGAGATGCGGGAGCAACGGGAACGAATGAAGGAGTGGTGGTACCGGTGGTGGTGGCGTTGCTGACACCGCCAACTTCCTGAGGTATTTCCGGAGGAGTGTAGCTTTCCGGATAAATAAACTCGCGAATGACCTCAATGGTGGCTTTCTGGCCCGAGCGCGCAGTCACCGAGGGTGCGGTCATCAGGTCACTGCCCTTTTTCTGAGCCAAACCACGCATGATCATCTGGAACTGGCCGTCAGAGAACAATCCGCTGACGCCCAAAATACCCGGCGCAACCTGAGTTGACTGAGCGGAGCGTGATGAGTTGTTCAAGATCGCGTCGATGCTGTTGCGGGCTATCGCATAGTCACCAGAGCGAAGTCCACCAGTCGGGGTGTTGAACACTTGGGCATCCGCAGCTGATGGAATGCCCTCAAGGTTCGTACCGTTGATGCTGCCCAAGAAATCACTGTTGGTTCGGGTAGATCCGTTACCAATCGTACCGCCGATACCTAGCAAGTTACCGCCGATCGGGCTGAAGACCCAGTCGAATCCAAGTTCATCACTGTTCTCTTGGTTGATTTCCACAAATTTCGTGGTGATCTTGACCTGCTTGGGTTGATCTTCTGTGTGGATTTCAACCAGCTGCTCAACTTTATCCAATTCGTTGACGGTATTAACAACCAAAAGGCTGCCGGAACCACCGATAGTTGCAGAGCTGCCATCATTGAAAACGATACCGTTCTGGCGGAGCAATTCGATGATAGGTGGGCGTGCTGTGAGGCTATCAACCGTGGCGCCACCACCACCACCTGCTGCCGCAAATGGATCTGCCGCACCGCCGCCGCCGCCGCCGCCATTCGCATTTGCGGCACTGAGCTTGGCTGAGAAATCCGGTGGAATTCTGAAAGTACGGGTGAACATTTCGTCACCAGCTTCTGTACGAGGAACCAGTCTGACCGAGAAGTCATCGACTTTCGTGCGTAAGCCGAGTTTGTCACAAATCGATTTGAGAGCAAAAGCGAGAGGAACGTTACGAAGGCGGAGCTCGTCGATCCGCATATTGGTCGGGTCAGATCCACCACCGAGCAGATTTCCCGCTTCAGCTCCTGCTTCAGCACCGACCTCGGCGCCGCCCAGAGAATTATTGCGGGGGCGCTGAATCACGAAGTTGATTCCTTTTCTCTCAGGAACCAGTTCGCGAACGTCCAATTCTGCCGCACGCAAGCGGAGGAAATCGATTGCCTCTTCGAGAGTGGTGTCTTGGAAATCGATACGTGGAATGATGATATTGCGGAGCTTGTCATTGATGTAAGCCACGCCATCCGATGGAAGGTTGCCAGTTGAAATATTGGTATCGAAGACCGGGACTTCGGCGGGAATTGAAAGCTCCCATGCACTGTCCACCTGCATCAGCAAATCCGCACGGGTTTGGTCGTAAGCAGCACGGTAATAATCACTCTTGATTTGTGCGACTTTCTCCATCCCACGGCGGGCGGCGACGTTGTATGGGTCTATTCTGAGAACATCCTCATACTCTTTCTTGGCATGATCATATTTTCCAAGATCGTAATGACCCTGCGCCATGTAAAGTTTGCGACGAACTTCATCAACATTCTGCGTATGTTTGTAATCCAATGCAGGATTGGTGCGAATTGGATCGTCAAGATAACTCAGCTCGGTTTTGGCGATCGGATTCTCCGGATCGATATCAGGCGCGAGAACCCCTTCAAGAAGCTGGCGGGCTTCCTCTTTTTTGCCGACTTTGCGATGCTGTTGAGCGAGCGCGACACTGGCGTCAACCAGATGTTGGGTGTAACTCTCGTTCCGATCCGCAAGGGCCGGAACTGATTTGACACTGCCAAGCGCCTGTCTGAATTTATCGACGGCTTGCTGGAAATCTGCTTTCTGATAAGCTTCGCGCCCTTCCATGAACATGCGATCCGCGTCTGCAACAGCTTGCTGGCGACGAATAATTTCACGTTGAGCAATACTGCTTGCACCAGAATTTCCTTGCGCCGTTTGGGCGGAAGACATCTGGAAAGGCATGGTCGCTGCCAGCAGCATCAGGGAAACGGCTGTCGGGCTAGAACTGGAAAAGGGCGTTTTTTGCATAAGGAACGGGGAGTTTTTGGCGATATATTGATGGTTTGGAAAGTGCTTTTTTGATAAATATGACGTTTTTTAAGAGATTATTCAGATTAACCTAGTTCTTCTTGGGTATCCGATGATCTCGTGTGGTTCCGTCTTCAAGAGCCTCACGCACAGTGATTTGCTCGGCTGAGACCTCTATCAGTTTGAAACGTTTTTGTTCGGCATCTGCGGGCAATCCAAAAACCACATTCTCTTCAACTTTGAATTGCTGGCCATTCAGACCGAGAGCTTCAAGGGAAAGAATGGCTGTGCGGTCATACTGAGAAAACTTGCTGGCATCGCCACGTTTGAAGTTGTCAGGAATTTCATAAACTTTGCCCTTTTTGTTGAGTTTCTGGTCTTCGATTTTGACGATCCAAACGACCTCATCTTGTTGAATTCGCTCGTTCCTTTGCACTTGTTTTTCCGTGCCGAGATATTTGAAACGTCCTTTGGCTGGATCTTCAGCAAAGAACAATCCACCTTTTGCAATCGGTTCAGCGATTCCAACCCGATTCGATTTTCTCTCGGAATCATTGTATTCAAAACCCATGTTCGGTTCAGGTGTCTGATCGGATGGGTAACCACTCGGACGGATCACCCATTCGATCGACTCTTGCCCGACATAAGCAAGCTTCTGGATCAGATTCGGGTATTTTCTTTTGTCGGCAGGGTCCGTCTGGCCATTGTATTCCTCCAGGTTGGAAAAACCATCTCCGTCTTCGTCACGGCTGGGAGAATCCGCAAAGCCGGGATCGATTCGATATTGGATCCACCACTTGTTGGGAATCGGAGGATGAACATCCGCGCTTTTGGGCAGATCCACGGGCTGTTTCAAATTGTCCCGGTCCACAAACAAAGGAACTCCTGTAAACAAATCCACGGGTCTCGAACCGGAATCCTCTGCCTGAACCCATTTTTTTTCGATCTCGAAAGAAGAGGTCGCAGTCAGAACCTCATCGGCCTTCTCAACAGATGCATCATTAGGCCCCTTCCCATCTGGGGTTGAACCGAAGAGTTCCTCGACGGATCCCAAGCTCCTCAATCCGCCGTAACTCAGACCTATTGCAACCAGAACAGCGCCACCCAAGGCGGCCTTCTCGTAATTTTCAGAAAACCAAGACATAGTAAAATTTCAATTAGGGTTTAACGAGCTCTTTGGAGGGCAGAAAAAGCAAGACATCGAATCTTACGAAAACCAAAAGCTCTTCGTCTCCCAAGACTTGGGCAAGTTTTTTTGAGGTGTCAGCGACAGCCGCAGCTGGTGCTGCTTGGTCGACTGCGGGAGCCGCTCCATCGCCTTGGGTCACAACGCCGGCAGGTGGTGCTATTTCGGTTGCTGCTGGGGTTGCTTGCGCAGGTTGCGTTTCTCCAAAGAATGCTTCTCCAAAAACCGATGCAGGATCGTTTGCGACAGGCGGTTTCTCGAACTTCGCATCCGATATCTTGGGGGGTACATCGCGTTCATTGTTGATACGAATCGAGCGAACCACATAAAAGAAAGATTTTTTCTCCCCAAGTTTTGTAACGAACTGGCGGATGGATTCCTCCGAACCGCGAACCGCGATTTCATAACTGAACCTTCTTGCCACTTCGTTCTCACCGGGAACATAGGCTTTATCGTTCTCCTCTGAAATTCTCTCACGATAAATTCGGATCAGTTCGCTTGGCCGGGATTCCGCCAGACCTAACAGCAAATGTTTCACCGCCTGAAGTTGGTAATCCAGCATGGTCGTGGCACCGGACTTTGCAAGTTCACCACGGTAAGACTCAAACCCCATGAAAAAACCTTCAGGTAATTTGCTTTCCGAGGCAGCGAAGGCATCTTCCACTTCTTTCACTGCGGTTTTCAAACGTTGGGTGAACTCTTGTGTACTGATGCCGGGAGCTGCAGGATCCACTCCGAACTTCTTGTAGTCTTCACGCATCTCCTCGATCGACTTGCGATAATCATCCAAGGCTTTCTTTTTTGCAGTGACGTTGTCTTTTGAAGGATACAACGCCAGACCCTCGGATTTTTCGACGGCTGCAAACGCATCATCAAAACTGACCTTGGCTGCATCCAATTTCGATCCTCCTTTCATTCCAAAAAACGCCAGCAACGCAACCAATCCAAGGGTTGTGCCCAACAACATAGAGAGAAATCGGTTTTCTTTTATCCAATTCATAATAACTGAGAAAATTTTTCGAAACGTGGGGGTTATTTGACAGCGACTGGCTTGGCGAGTGGGAGGATCAGCTCAAACGGAAAACCAAGATCATCTTCGCCTCCGGAGGCGGATGGTTTGAGGAGTTGCTCATCACTCAAGATGATTTCCTTTTTATCCACTATCACTTTGAAGTTGAATACCGTGCTGCTCTCTCTGAGGTTTTTTAACAAGTCTGAGACAATATTCTGACTGCGTGGATTCTCACGCCAGAAGCCTCGGATGTAGATCGCATTCGCAAGATCTTTGGGCGGTTCCGCATTTTTGGTGTTTTTCTTTTTCTTTGAATTTCCGCCTTTTTTTGGTTCTTCAACTTTCAGCACCGGTGGAGAGTGAATCATGCTGCCAGTGGCGGAAGCGTTGGAGGAGAAATTCTTGGGAATTGCGTGATGGATCGGAGGTTGGGAGGCACCTGGCTCCGTCGAAGGAACAGGGTTGTATCCATAAACAGGAGTCAGTTCTGTCAACCACACCGAATCGCTGGCAAGAGCCTCACGCACTTCACTCAGGACATCAAACCAGTAGGTATGATCCGCCTGAATGTCTGTGTAGGCTTTTGCAACCGTGTTCAATTGCTGCTCTTTCTTGATAAGACTGTTAATTGTGGATGCCTGTGGTGACAGATTTTCACTCACCTCACTCATGGTCCTTGCCTCATCGCTGGCTTTTGCAGCTGCGAACTGCTGCAAGCCTGCCCAAGTTGCAACGCCGAGAACCAAGACCGCAGCGGCTGCAACCAAAAACGGCTTACGACGTTCTGCATCGCGGGTTTGCTCAACTGCGGCAGGAACCAGGTCAATGTGAATGGAGGATTTGCCGATTCCTCTCAAGCCGAGACCAACCAGTTCGCCCATCATGTGGGCTTCCTGTTGTAGAATCTCCAAATCGACCCCTTTTGAAATGGATATGTTAGAAAGCGGGTTGAAGAAATCGACAGGCAGTCCAAGTTTCTCGCGCAGGAATTCCAAGGTGTATGGAAGATTGGCACCGCCACCCGCCAACAGGATTCTTTTCGGGGCACTGCCGCCATGCTGACTGCGATAATAGTTTGTGGTACGTGCGATCTCGGCAGGAAGTCGGGTAAGAGCATTGCGAATCACAACAGCGAGAGCTGCCATCGACTCGTCCATACTTTCCGTGTGCCCTCCGCCAAGTGCGACGATGCCGTTGTGTGTTTTCTGGTGTTCTGCCTCGGCAAATGAAACTTGGTATTCCTTCGCGATCGCAGCGGTGATGGAAGCACCGCCTATCTGGACACTGCGTGTGAAAAAGCGCTTTCCTTCGACATAGAGCAAATTGCTGGTCTTGGCTCCGATATCGATGATCAATGTCGGCTCGTTCGGAATTCCATAGGCGGAACGGAAGGCGTTGTAGAGTGCCATTGGTGCGACATCCACCTCCGCGGTCAACAGTCCTGCTTTGTTTACCGTGTCGTTGATCTCTTCGAGAGCGTCGGCCTTGATCGCCACGATGACCACTTCCTTGTCTGCCTCGTTGTCGATCAACTCATAGTCCCACACCACTTCATTCAGAGGGAATGGAACATGCTGTCTTGCTTCGAATGTTACCAACTGCTCGATGTTGTCATCCTTGATTGGCGGCAGTTTGACAAACCGCATGAAAACCGACTGCGATGAGAGCGCATAACGCACCTTGGATTTTTCCAGACCGAGCCGTTCGATCATGCTCTGAAGCGACAACCGAATCTGTGATTCGCGAGAAGCTTCGAAAGCAGGGTCCGCGACAATTGTATCGGCTTCATACGCTTTCAGAACAAGAGCGCCTTGTTTGGATGTTTCAAAAGCAGCAACGCTGATGCGCTGTGAACCAATATTTAAAGCGACGGTAGTCTGAGTATCAGCCATATGATAGAAAACGATGGGTCTTAAATAGGGAATAGTCTAGCGACGATTATCAGTAAATCGATTAGCGTTTCTCTTGGAGAATTTCAGCATAGCGATCCCACCAGAGTGTCGCAAAAGGCGTTTCGAGCTTGTTAAGAAGTGGCACCGAATCACTGCGTGAGAGATTGTCCGAGGTTGACTGCCACCAACCTGGCTGACCTTTGCTCGTCTCCTGAGCGACTTTTTCACCATTCACAAGGATTTCAAATCCGACCATTTCCACTACGTTTTTTGCAGCACGGTCGCTTCCGGTCAGTCTCTTGATAGAGGCCGGGGACAGGTAAACCGAAGAGAAAATTTCCTCGTCTAACGGAATATTCACGTGAGTGATATCCTTCGTAAGCAACAAGAAGGCTCCTTTTTTTTCAGGATGTTGCACGGCGACATACCATTTGACCATGATTCGCTCCGCTGTCTGGGAGGGAGGCATGGGCGCCATCAATACTTTGAAGGAAGCTTCCATCTCCAGCCACTCTTTCGGCTTGAATGGCTTGGATCCACTGACATTGAAATTCGGCGACGACAGGCCTTCGAACGAAGGCTTTTTAGGTTCAACTTTATATTTCTGGGCACTTGCGGTGCTTTGAAAAGTGAGACTCAAGACCGCGGTTGCGATCACCGAAAGTAAGGGATGCCGTAAAATAAACATATGGTTTGGATTTATGGAAAACTAAGAAATTCATGCCTGATTTGACCAGAGAAAAGATGATTCTCCGTAAAATTCTTCTGCATCTGACCCAAAAATACACAAGCGATTGACGAAAAGCCCTCCCTTGCACATCACTTGTCCCATGAGTCAGCCGATATTTTCCTTCCAATATTCCAAGCCACTGGTCGTTGGAAGCATCAGTGATTTATCATCTCTGGCACAAGCAACCCCAACCTCTCTCGCTCTTGAATGCGATATCGCCGAGATCCGACTCGACCTGTTTTATTCAGAATTCTCCAGATCGGGTCCGGATCTCTGGAGCCATCTCACCGGTTTTCCCCTGCTTTTCACCGCCCGTCGTCAATCCGAAGGCGCTCCGATCGATCTCCCTGGAAACGTACGCAGGAGCCTGCTTGAAGCAGCCGCTCCCTCCGCCGTGCTCATCGATATTGAAGTCGCCAGCATCATGGAAATGCAGGAACTGATCGACCATTTGCGTTCCCTAAACCTTCCTTGGATTGCCTCCTATCACAATTTCGAACAACTCCCCAGCTTGGAAGAACTCGCCCCCAAAGCCGCTGCGGCTCGGAGCGCAGGAGCTGCGGGTTTCAAGTTCGCCGCAACGCTGCATTCCACTGAGGATCTCTATCACCTCGCAAAACTGCAGAAGCACGATTTCGGAATCCCCACCGCCAGCATGGGCATGGGCAAACTCGCTCCTGTTTCCCGGCTCCTCTGCGCCCAACATGGCAGTATTCTGAATTATGGTTTTATCGGAAAAAATGAAACCGCTCCCGGCCAATGGCCCGCCAAATTGTTACGTGAGGGCATTCATGCCTCTTCTCCCATCTGAATTGACCGCATGAAAGCCGTTTACACCCTCTCCGATCTCCACGAGGCCGCCGCGCTTCCCAAGCCAGCCCGCCTCGCGGTGCTGGGTCACCCCGTCAGCCATTCGGCATCCCCGAGGCTTCACCAACCCGCCCTCGATGCGTTTGAAATCCCTTGCTCGTATGTTCGGCTCGAGGTTGATCCCGGAAACCTCACTAAAGCCTTCAAACTGATGCGCGAGCTGGATTTCATCGGCTGCAACGTCACGGTTCCGCACAAGTTTGAGGCGATGTCGTGTTGCTCTGATGTCTCAGCACAGGCCCAACAGCTGGGAGCCGTGAATACCGTAGTCTTCTCCGAAAACGCAACCCTAGGCTACAACACCGATGGTCCAGGTTTCATCGCCGCCATCGAGGAGGCTTTTGGTTTCAGAGCCAACCGGATCCACACGCTCATCCTCGGTGCGGGAGGCGGCGCTGGCCAAGCCATCGCAACCCAATGCTGTCTTGAAAAACCCGAGAAACTCACGCTGGTGAATCGCAGTTTGGAAAAGCTCGATGAGCTCGCCGATCGGCTCAGAAGCCTGTCTCCCGAAACCCAAATCCAGACCCTGACTCTTCAAGACCCACGCCTGAAAGACTTCTGCCACCAGGCCGATCTACTGGTTCAAACCAGTTCCCTCGGTCTCAAGCCTAACGATCCGAAGGTAATCCCCGACGATTTTTTCCTACCCCACCACTGCGCCTACGATACGATCTACTCTCCGCCCGAGACTCCGTTCCTTGCAAGCGCTCGCAAGCTCGGTTGCAAAACCGACAACGGCCTCAGCCTGTTGATTCACCAAGGCGCTCTGGCTTTTCAGCGATGGTTTCCCGGAAAAGATGCTTTGCCGTTCATGCGGGAGGCGATGAAAAATCGATAGGTCTCATAAGTCCTATACGACCTATTTCCCAAAATCCCCACCCAGCGCCAGATGCAGATCAAACCGATTCTGCAATCTTTGGTTCTTCAGCCGGATGATCGCCGCCCGCGCGTTGTTCGCCCTGCGCTGAGCTTCCAAAACGGAGAGGATGTTGGGATTTACTCCCTCCGCGTAATCACGCTCCGCCTGCTTTTCCGCCAGGCTCGCCTGAGCGACCTCTTCGGTTAGAAATTCTTCCTGCTTGGCCAGCGATCGATCTGCCGAAAGCGTGGCCTCCACTTCACGAAACGCTTCCAACGCAAGCTGCGCATATTCGTTCACCAGACGCTCGCTTCTCGCCAGCGCAGCACGCGACAACGCGGCCCGCTCGCCACCATCATACAGAAACTGATCCACCTGCCCCGTGATCGATGTGATCAAAAAATCCGGATTCAACAAATCACTCAAACGCGCGCCCGATGTTCCGCCGGATCCTGTTAGGGAAATGTTCGGCAGCAGATTCTTTTTCGCCGCATCCGCCCTTTTCGCCGAAGCGAACAGACGTGCCCGCGCCGCCGCCAAATCCGCGCGACGTTCGATGATCCCTGCCGGAATTCCCGCAGGAACCGCCGATGGCAACTCCGGCAACGCGCTGGCCGTCCGGCTCTGCCCTCCCGGATAACGCCCTTGCAACACTTCCAACACCCTCGCCGCAAACTCGCGATCCTGCTTGCGAGCTTCCAATGCCCGTTGCGCGGATGAAACGTTGGTTCTTGCAAACTGGATGTCCAAAGCCCCCTCGCCCGTTGCCTTGTAAGTTCTCTCGATGATGCGGAGGTTTTTCTCAAAGGAATCCAAGGTGAATTCCGCCAAATCCACCTCTTGCTCGGAGGAAACCAAATTCACATAAGCCTTCGCCGCGTTCGCTGCCAGAGACAATCTCGCCCCGCGGAAATCCTCGATTGCCGCCCGCTCATCAGCCTCGGCTGCCCTTGTTAGATCTCGCAATCTCCCCCACAAATCAGGTTCCCAGGAAGCCGCCAAATTCAAATCGTAATCCTGGCTTCTGGACCGACCCGATCCATCATTCAAACCACCATCCACTCCCGCTCCCAGCGAGGGCAACTGCGCAGCTCTGGCGACGATTGTTTGTTCACTTGCCTCCCGCAAACGTGCTGCCGCGGCTTTCAAGGATCGGTTGTGCTCCAACGCTTCATTCACGCTGCGCTTCAACGCCGCATCACTGAAATTTGCCAGCCATCCGGTCGAAATTTTTCCTTCATTTCCACTCGAAGCCGCAGCCCATGTTCCCGGCGTCCGGATCGACACATCGTCCACAGACGATTGGAATCCGCACCCACCAAGACAGAACAGAATCAAAAATTGAGCCAGTCCGCTTGAAACTTGAAATTTGAAACTTGAAATTTGAAATTTCACAGCCTCTCAAGGATCGCGTCGCCCATCCCGGATGTGCCGACTTTTTTCTCACCCGGTTTTCCTGTGGCGATGTCACCTGTGCGGTAACCGTCGGCAATCGCTTTCGCCACAGCTGCTTCAATCGACTCCGCGGCCTTCGTTTCACCCAAGGAGAAACGCAGCAACATCGCCAATGAGAGAATTTGAGCGATCGGGTTGGCAATGCCTTGACCGGCAATGTCCGGCGCGGAACCGCCTGATGGCTCATACAATCCGAAATACAATCCGTCAGGTTTCTGCAAGCCCAGGGAAGCCGATGGCAACATCCCCAGCGAACCGGAAATCATCGCCATCTCATCGGACAAAATATCCCCGAAAAGATTTTCCGTGACCAACACATCAAACGAACCCGGACGCTTGATCAGCTGCATCGCCGCGTTGTCCACATACATGTGCGACAACTCCACTTCGGGATACTCTTTGGAAATTTCAATCACCGTCTCGCGCCACAACACGGAGGATGCCAACACGTTCGCTTTGTCGACTGAGAGCAAGCGCTTCTTGCGACCCATCGCCGCCGTGAACGCGATCCGCGCGATGCGCACGATTTCGCTCTTCTTGTAAATCATCGTGTCCAGAGCAACCGGCTCGCCGTTTTCCTCATGGCGGCCTTTCGGGGAGCCGAAATAGACCCCACCGGTCAGCTCACGCACGCACAGCACATCGAATCCGTCCGCGATCAGCTCCTGCTTCACCGGACTCGCGTCCGTCAGCGCCGGCAAACAAACTCCGGGGCGCAAATTGGCGAACAGACCGAAATGTTTGCGCAGGGGCAACAAGGCACCGCGCTCGGGTTGGATCTCAGGTGGTAAATTCTCCCATTTCGGACCGCCGACCGAACCGAACAAAATCGCGTCCGCCGCCTCACTGGCCGCAACGGTCTCGGCTGGCAAAGGATGCCCACCGTGATCGATCGCCGCGCCACCGACCAAATGCTCGGAGCGCTCAACCTTGAAACCGAATTTCGACTCAACCGCATCCAGCACGCGCAGCGCCTGAACCATCACCTCCGGACCAATCCCGTCACCCGATAAAACCGTAATTTTTGCCATAACTTTATTTTTGAAACTCGCGTTGTTTTGCCCAAACGCAAACGGATGCCACGCAAGGCAGGCTTATCCGGGATTGGGCGCAGATCTTGTTTTTCTCAATCCTCCTCGAACTTGCGATCGATCAAATCACCAATCGCCTCGAGCGCCGCATCGGCGTCCTCACCCTCTGCCGTCACAATGATGACCGATCCATGACCTGCCGCCAACATCATCAGGCCCATGATACTCTTTCCATCGACTTCCTCACCGTCTTTCTCCACCAGGATGTCGCACTTGAAGCGGTTGGCCATTTTCACAAACTGCGCAGCAGGACGTGCATGAATTCCCAGTTTGTTCTGAATCGTGAAATCTTTCTTCGCCATGTCGGTAAGTGTCGGTGCACAGAGCCTTAAAAGGCAACGCCCAAATCTCCAAGGGAAATTTTCAGCATTTCCATCACCATTTCCCCCAGCGTCTGGACGTTTTCCCGCAAGATCCACATTCCTCAGGCTATTTCACAGGGAGAGATGGAGAAACGGGAGGAGAGGAGAAACACTTAAAAACTCCCACATGAGACCTCACCCATTTCACTACCTCCCCGATCCTCCCCACCTCTTACCTCCCTGTCTGAAAAAGCCATTACGATCTTGCTACCCGACAACCACTTCCACCAATACCGCCTTGTCGCTTTCCCCAGCGCCTTCAAACTCGTCCACCCGCTGCACACGCAGGTAATCCATACCAAAAGCCTTGGCCACAGCGGAAAAATCCACCTTCGTTTCCGCACACATCCACCGTTTGGCCGACTCTTGCATGCCCTGCAAACGCGGCACTTGGCTGAAAATCTTCCCTCCACCGTTGTTGATCACCACCATCACCCGTCCCCGGACTTCGACCTGATCCAGCATTTTCAATCCCGCCAGATCATACAACGCGGTCAAATCCCCGAAAATCCCCCACGCATTCTTTTCTCCGGCACTCGCGCCAAGCCAAGAGCTCACCTGACCATCGATTCCATTCACCCCGCGATTGACCCGCACCTTTCTCACCGGACGCTCCCACTGCGCATACCGGTTCCACTCCCGGATCGGCAAACTGTTGCCCAGATACACGCTCTCACCCAAGGCCGCATAGACAGAAAGCATTCTCATCCAGCCTGCCTCGGTGTCCGGATTGGCTTCCAAATCTTCCTCAATTCGCTGCCCTCGTGCCTCAACGCCTTCCAGGTGTTCGCCCACATCCCCGATTTCATCCACATCACCGATCGCGGGTAAAACCCGGTCCAATCGACCTTGCACCACACCCGCTTCCCGACCCAAGCCACGCAGGCCGTTGCGGCAAACCGACCACACGCTCACTTTGGGCAAATCCTCAAGATCCCTCCAGAATCGTCCGCTCGGAACACCTCCCAAACGCAGCACTTTCGATGGCGGATTCTCTTTCAAAACCCGATCCGCATCCACCACGGCAAGATGCTGCAACGCCTCCCTCAATCCACTGCTACCCTCCGCCACCACCGGCGCACCGAGTTCCTCGCAAAAATGAAACACCTCTTCCTGCTCATCCAATTCCAGCTCACCCAACATCACCACCAAGCCCCGCAGGGTGGGCTCCCGCAGCCACCGCGCCAACTCGCCCACCTTCGGCTTGCCGAAATCCACCTCGAACTCGCCCAACTCCCATTTTCTGAAATCCACCTCCTGAGGGGAAAATTCCTCCTCCAGCCGCACATTCACATGCAGCGGTTTTTTTCCGTCCCACTTTTCCAATGCATCGCAGGCATACTCGCCGAAAATCCCCACTTGCTCGATCGATTGCGGCGCTCCGCTTCCCGCATAACCTTCAGGTCGATCCGCCGTCACCAAAACCAAAGGCCTTGCCTGATAAAAAGCCTCCACCACCGCCGGCAACAATTCCGCGCATGCCGTCCCACTCGTCACGACAACCGCACAGGGCTTGCCGGTCTCCATCGCCCGACCCAGAGCAAAAAACGCGGCCGACCTCTCCTCGAAATGACTCCAGACCCGAACTTTGCCAGCCGCTTCCAGTCCCGCCAGACCTTCTAACAAAACCGCATTTCGCGCCCCGCCGCATACCACATACTCACCCACCCCGGCTTTCACCAGCGCGCGCAACTCGCCAATCGCTTTTTCCCAACTGCTCACAAGCCACATCTATCCTTCCGCACCGGCTTTGCAATCCAGTTCCTCGTTCTTCAGCTTCCGCTCCAGATAAAACGGGGCAAACGGCAGCAAGGAACAAACAAAGGCAAAACCCGCCTTTTTCACACTCCAGCCCCGATCCAGCCAAACATAGAGCAACAGCAAGCAGAACATCACAAACAACACCCCGTGAATCATTCCCGGCAGCGCGATCGCATCCTCATTGCCCTTGATCCGCTTCTCGTAAATCGCCGCATACAACAAAACGAGAAACGAAACGCCCTCCAAAAAACTCACCAAACGCAGGAATTTCAATGACATGGACTTCATAACGCCGGGCATCCTCGTCGATCTTTCATCAAGATCAACCCAAGTCCTGTGCCTTCAGTTCCTTCGGCTTTCTCAAACCGTTGAGTGCGTAAAGTCCGATCGCCAGCCAGATCAGTCCGAATGATAACAACCGCATCGCTGTCATCGGTTCTCCATAAATTTTCCACCCGATGAAAAACTGCATGGTTGGCCCGATGAACTGGAGCATGCCGAGCGTGCTGAGTCGGATGTTTCGGCTCGCGAAAGCAAACGCCAGCAACGGAATGGCCGTGACCACCCCAGCACCAATCAACAACATCGCATGCAACCCATTTCCACCGAACGCTTCCATCATGCTGCCGTGTTGGAAAATCAACCATGCCAGGGCAAATGGAACCAGCAAGCTGGTCTCAACCGTCAGTCCGTCCAAAGCCCCCAGACTCGATCGTTTCCTCACGACCCCGTATAGCGAAAAACTCAAACCCAACACCAACGCCACCCACGGGAAATGACCGACCCCGGGAATCTGCAACAACACCCCGGCGAAGGCTGTCGCTATCGCAACTTTTTGGAGGGCGCTGTGCTTTTCACCAAACCACAGGAATCCGAACAGCATGTTGAAAAACGGATTGATGTAATAACCCAGCGCCCCCTCGATCATGCGCTCGTTCACCGTCGCCCAGACATAGAGCAACCAGTTGCCACCAATCAGCAACCCCGAGATCACATGCCAAAACAAGACGCGGCGATCCAGCTTCATCCTGGTTTTCCTCAGCAGCAACAGCGGCCACAGCACCACACAGGTCCACAAGGTCCGTTGCGCCACAATGCTCATCTCCGGAACAGCCTCCAATACCTTCCAATAAATCGGCAACACCCCCCAGATGACAAAAGCCGACACCCCCGCCATCACTCCTTTCGCATTTCCCGTCACGCGGGTTTCTTAAACCGGATGGACGGACTGCGCAACGCTCCAGAAAACGGAATCCCGATCCGAATTGCCGGCATTTGTCCACATGGAGGGAAGAGATGCGGGAGGAGAGGAGGGCTCGAATATGGAGAAGGGGTTTTCAACCCCTTCAGTGTGTATATATGCAATCCGAACGCTGCCACTTAAAGTCGCGTGGGGCGAAGCCCTTTACGCGACGCGTCGCCGCAGAAATTCCTTTTCAGATCAATGATTTTTCTATCAGATCCAGAACTGACGTCAGCTGGATACACGACCCCAGCGGCATACGAATAAGCAACTGTTGGCCAATAATATGAAGAGATATTCGATCATAGCGCTTGCCTGTGCAGTCGCCATTCTATTGGTCGCATATTATCGGTACTTGATAATCTCGCCTACACGTCCGCACACAGTGCCAACTACCTCAGTTCCTTGCCGTTTTGGATTCCACCTACGCTGGGTGGAATTGACCCATTCGTTAGTCCATGAGCCAGCCATCAGCGTATACAACGACGAGGGTAAGATAGTCGGTAGTCAGCGCGTGATGCTAGCTAAAGCGCCATTGGTTCCAGATTCTACCAATACTGGCGGATACGAGGCATATTCCCACGAGTTACAGAACAGCTTTAAGTTTCCGAGTGGGACCGTTTTTGGCGGGAGCGGGCTCGGCACGGATAACAATTTAGTCGTGTCGATAGATCGAGATCACTCTTTAGTGCCGTACTCGTGGTTCAAATAACGAAGAAGAAGTCGCTGGTGACAAGCGGCGACAACGTCCATCTTTGAAATCAGCCTTCCATTCGCGCCGTTGATGGCCTAGACGTTCGGCAAAGTGAAAATCACCGCGGCCATATTACTAGTTACGGGACTTGGAAACCTTATTGGCGTCATCCCGGCCATTCAGAGCAAGAGTTGGCTGGACGTCATTTTCTCTATTATTTTCAGCTCTATGCTTATTTCGGTGGCTTTCGGTATTCTGAAGAAGAGGCCTTTCGCATGGCCGCTCGGTTTTTTCCTGATCGGACTCAGTGCGATTTATTACGTATTAAGTTTGCTTCCGTTCGCTCTCGAAAAAACCGGATTCGAACGCGCCGTTTTATTATCCGCAAGTATTATTGGCGCGCTTCTGGTAACTCTTTATTGGGGTTTCATATGGCATCGTCAGCGTATCTATTTTCTCAGAAAATGAAAAACCACGGAGCCGAACCAGTCATTACAAACAATTTCGTGCAGTTTCACACACGCGGCGGAGCCGGTTACTGAAGCTCGATAGGCAACAGCCACCCCCAGTAATCTTCTCTCTCCTTGATCTTTGAAATTTGAAAATTAAGAATCCCCGCGTGTCAGAAAACCGCCTCAGCATTCCGCAATACGCCATGGCTCTTGCCCATGTCGCCAGCCTCCGCTCCGAGGACCCTTACCGCAAGGTCGGTGCGGCAGCTCTTGACCACGACAACCGCGTGATCGCCACCGCCTACAACGGCCTCGCCCCGGGTTTCAATGCTCCCGAGGGTTTTTGGACCGACCGCGAGGGCCGGCAGAAATTCATGCTGCATGCGGAAATCAACCTCTGCTCCCTGTTCAAGCGTGGAGAGGCCAAAATTGTCGCCACCACCACCATGCCCTGCACCGCCTGCATGCAGACCTTGTGCGCCTACGGGATCAAGGAAATCTATTATCAGGAAGTCTACCACGCCTCCGACGCCCCTGAAATCGCCAAGCTCTACAACATCAAGCTGGAGCAAATCACCGATTTCCCGATGTCTTCCTGAGAATTCATGGAACCACGGATGGACGCGGATGAACACGGATGCTGGGAAAATGGGTCATTCGTTTGAGTTTTGATTGGGTTATTTTCCAGTAAATCCTGTCTTATCCGCGTTTATCTGCGTCCATCCGCGGTTCACTTTCTTTTTACAGTCTTCTGTCCTCTGTCTCAAACTCTTCTGTCTTGATTCCGCCTTGCCCTCGGCCTGATCTGCCGTTACAGCCACTTCCGCATGGCTAAAAAACCAGTAGTTCTGATCATTCGTGACGGTTGGGGAACCAATCCGGGCGGCAAGAAAACCGCAGTCAAAGACGGCAATGCCGTGATTCTCGCGAACACCCCTTTCACCGACGAGGTCCTCTCCCAATATCCGCACAGTTTCCTCTCCGCATCCGGCATGGATGTCGGACTTCCTGAAGGACAAATGGGCAACTCCGAGGTCGGCCACCTCAACCTCGGCGCAGGCCGCATCGTTTATCAGGATTTCACCCGCATCAACAAAGCCATCTCCGATGGTTCCATGGCGCAAAACGAGATGTTCAAAAAAGCCCTCGAAAAAGCCAAAACGGGTCGGCTCCATTTTATCGGCCTGGTTTCCGATGGCGGAGTCCATTCCCACCAGGACCAACTCATCGCCATGACCAAGATGGCGTCCGAGGCAGGCGTGAAAGACATCTTCATCCACGCGATCACCGATGGCCGCGACACCTCACCCACCGGCGGTGCGAATTTCGTTTCCAAAGTCGAGGATGAAACCGCGAAGTTCGGTGCGAAAATCGCCACCGTGGTGGGTCGGTATTTTGCGATGGATCGCGACAAGCGCTGGGATCGAGTCAAACTCGCGTGGGATGCGATCGTTCACGGCATCGGAGCGAAAAAAGAAATCCTCGCTTCCGAGGCGATTGCGGAGGTTTACGCCACCCAGAACAAAACCGATGAGTTCATGCCCGCGATGATTTTCACCGAACCCGAAACCCAACGCGTCCGCGACGGCGATGTGGTGCTGTGGTTCAACTTCCGCGCCGACCGCGCCCGCGAACTTTCCGAAGCGTTTCTCAGACCGGAGTTCGATGGATTTGATCGCGGTGCGGTTCCCAAAGTCCACTTCGTGACCCTGACGGTTTATGACGAAAGCTTCCCCTGCGAAGCGATTTTCGCGCCGCAATCCCTGGACATGACGCTGGGTGAAACCGTTGCGAAGGTCGGGATGAAACAGATGCGCATCGCCGAGACCGAGAAATACCCTCACGTCACCTATTTCTTCAACGGTGGAGTTGAAACCGAAAATCCCGGCGAGCAGCGTTTCATCATTCCCTCGCCCAAAGACGTTCCCACTTACGATCACAAACCGCAGATGTCCGCTGAAGAAGTGACCCAAACGGTGGTCGACAACCTCAAGGATTTCGATCTTGTGATCCTGAATTTCGCCAACCCCGACATGGTTGGACACACCGGCGTGGTGGAAGCGGCGATCAAGGCCTGCGAGACGATCGATACCTCGATCAAAGCCATCGTCGAACAAACCCTCCGTCTCGGCGGAAAACTTCTCATCACTGCCGATCACGGAAACTGCGAATACATGCGCAACCCGGATGGCTCGCCCAACACCGCCCACACCACCAACCTCGTCGAAATCATCTACGTCGCCGACGATGCCGCATCGAAAAAGATGCGCGATGGAATTTTGGCCGACGTTGCGCCAACCCTGTTGGAAATGCTCAACGTGAAACAACCCGAGCAGATGACAGGAAAATCCCTTCTCTGTTAGAAAAACCACGCGCCTGCGGTCAGGCGATCCGCTCAACACCCATTGCGCCATGCATCGGACCTTCAAAACCCTGTTGGTTCTCTTCCTGATGGCGTTCAGCATCGGTTCCGCTGCGGCGTTTTTCCTGTGGTCGCTCGATGCCGTGACCCTGACGAGATTCAACCACCCATGGCTGATCTGGCTGCTGCCACTCGCCGGTTGCGCGATGGGTTTTTACTATCGCCATCATGGCAAGGCAGTGAATTCGGCCAACGCTCTGATCGTTGGCGAATGTGGAAAAGAGACTCCGAAGATCGCTTTCCGGCTCGCACCAAGTATCCTCATCTCCACTCTGGCCACCCATCTCTTCGGCGGTTCGGCGGGTCGCGAAGGAACCGCCGTGCAGATGGGAGCAGGGATCGCTGCTGGATTTTCAACGTTCCTGAAGCCGGAACCCGAACGCACCCGCCTCATTCTCATGTGCGGCATCGCCGCAGGATTCGGTGCGGTTTTCGGCACCCCGTTTGCCGCGGCGGTTTTCGCTCTGGAGTTCACGCGACTCTCCATTCTCAGCAGCAAAATCATTCCCTGTCTTTTGACAGCACTGCTAGCCAATCAGGTTTGCCACGCATGGGGAATCGTCCACACGCCTTATCCTGATATCCGGATCGATCTCGGCTTTTGGAAACTGATTGCCCTCACTTGGAAATGCCTGCTACTGGCCATCGTCATCGCCATGGCAGCGAGAGCTTTTGTGCATCTCTCAACGCTTGTTTCACGGAAATTTCGTCAATGGTTTCCACACGAGGCCGTTCGCGGCACGGTTGGGGGACTGATCATCATCACGTTGTTTTTATGGGTCGGAACCACGGATTATCTCGGACTCGGCGTGCTTGGCGAACACTCGAATTCTCTCACTCTGACCAAATTCTTCTCTCCCGAGATCCGCGAATCGGGAGATGCATGGTTGTGGAAAATGATCTTCACGCTGATCACCATCGGTGCGGGTTTCAAAGGAGGCGAAGTCACTCCGTTGTTTTTCATCGGCGCAGCTCTCGGCAACAGCATCGCGTGGTTCATCGGCGCACCCGTAAGCCTCTTCGCCGGGATCTCAATGATCACCCTCTTCGCCACCTGCACCAAAACCCCCTATGCCTCACTCATCATGGGCATCGAACTGCTCGGCTGGCCTGTTGCGATACCTCTGGCGTTTTGCTTATGGATCACCATGAAGTTGAGCGGAAAGAGCTCAATCTATCCAAGGTAGGGCTGCATCGCCGAGGCAGCCGCGCGAAGCGTTCAGTGATTGAATGAATCTCAAGTCGTGAGTCGAGATAGATTCTCTCTTATAGACAGGGAGGAAAGAGAAAAGGGAGAGCAGGAGAAAGCACTCTTATTGAGGTTTAGAGTTTAAAATTTAAATTTTTGTGAGTTTCCACAACCTCGGAACTAACAGAACACACGCCGCAAACAAGCCAGCAGCCAGCCCGCACCATACTCCCACGACCCCCATCTCAAAGTGAACCGAAAGCAGCATCCCGACAGGAATCCCGATCACCCAGTAAGCGAGCACTCCCATGAAGGCTGGAATGCGTGCGTCATGCAAACCTCTCAACATCGCCACGGAACCGATCTGCAGGCTATCGAACAATTGGAAAACTCCGACGACCATCATGATCGCAGCAGCCAATTTGATCACCGGTATTTCATCGATGTAAAGCGATGCCAGCCATTCGCCGTAATTGAAGAAAATCACCGCCCCGATCAACGCCCAACCCGCACCCAACCACCAGCCGGAGACCGCGATCTTTCTCAATCGCCATTTCTCGCCCGCACCATTCGCCGCACCCATGCGAACACTCAACGCCATCGATAAACCCAAAGGAACCATGAACGCGGTTGCCGCGCACATCAACGCAACCTGGTGTGCCGCCATTGCGGTTGCACCGAATTTGCCCATCAACAAACCTGCGGCAGAGAAGGCAGATACTTCACAAATCATCTGCAAGCTCGCAGGAACTCCGATCCCGAGAAATCGCCGAACCTCCACGCGCGGTGGCAAGCGGAACCAATGATACGGTACCCACTCCCGCAGACCCTTCGCGTGATACAGCCATACAAACATCGCGACCAAAATCGCGATCCTCGCAATCAGCGTCGCCACTGCAGCGCCTTCCAAACCCCACGCAGGAAAGCCCCATTTTCCATAAATCATGATCCAGTTGAGGAACACGTTCAGCAACACACCTCCGAGAAAAATCCAGAATGGTGGCCAAGGCCGATCCAAAGCATCCGCATGATTTTTCAGCGCAAACGACATCAGCGCCGGAACCATGGATGCCATGATGATGTTTAGAAACACAGCCGACCTCTCCTCGACATCCTTCGGTTGGCCAAACACACCGAGTTGGGTCGAAACCCAATACATCAGTCCGAACAGAAGCAGTCCGAGCACCGCAGCCACATAGACACCCAAGCGACAACTGGCCCGACCCGCCTCGGGTTTTTCCGCGCCTCTGGCATTCGATGTCATGACGGAAACCGCCGTCAGCACGCCAATTCCGAACACGAACGGCACGTAAAACAGGGAGTTCACAAAGGTCAGCACCGCCAGCTCCGTGATCCCCAGCTTCCCAATCATCACCGTGTCCGCCACCCCCAACAACATCTGGCTGATTTGACCAATCACGAGTGGAAAGGCCAATTTCAGAGTCAGACGGGATTCAGCAAGCAGAGACATGAGGAGCGCAGTTCATATCCTCCATCTTTCGGTTTTGTCACCCCCCTTGTTCGCAAAAACAACGGAAACGGCGTGTTTTTTACGAACTATGCTTTGCATCTCCTTAATATTTCACGCATATTCCCGCTCGATGATTTTCTCTTCACGGAAACTCCTTCTGTTCCTTGCCACCCCACTACTGACTCAATGCGGTGGTTTCAAAAGCGCGCCGCCCACCCAATCGGTCACAGGCCCTTTCGACAGCCGTGGCAACTACGTCGAAGCATGGGTGAATGAACCCGACAAATGGTATCGACCACCGGCTCCCGGCTCCGATTCAACGGCAAGCACCGCAGTCGTATCCAACACCATACCGGAGCCTCAGCCTCCGGTGATCGATTCGACCCCGCCTCCGGTTGTGAAATCGACCCAACCAACCGTCACGAACAAACCTAAACCCAAACCGACACCGAAAGCACCAACCGTCGTTCGCCATACAGTGAAACGTGGTGACACCCTTTCCAGCATCGCCAGAAGATACGGTTCAACGGTTTCCAAAATCCAACGTGCCAACGGTATTTCAGGTTCGATGATCCGTGTCGGACAAACTCTGAAAATTCCGAAATAGTCAGAACATGACAGGTGCGAAATTTCCAATCTCTCTCACCTTTTGATTTATGAGGCGTTTCCCGAAGAACTTCCTCTTCGGCACCGCCAACGCGGATCATCAAACCGAGGCGTTTGATCCTGAACATCCCGACGTCTGGGATCTGTGGGAATCCACTCAAGGACTCACGCCGCGCGGCAAAGCCACCGATTTCTGGAACCGCTACGAAGATGACATTGCCTCCGCTGCGAAACTCGGCTGCAAAATTTTCCGCTTCTCCACCTCCTGGGCGCGTATCGAAACCTCATGCGGGGTCTTCGACGAAGCCGCACTGCAACATTACCGCAACATCGCGCAATACATCATCCGCCACGGCATGCGCCCCATGCTCACGCTCCATCACTTCGTCTGGCCCGCGTGGTTGGAGAAAGATCATGGCGGAATGTTAGGTCCGGAATTTCCCGACCTCTTCGCGCGTTACGCAAAACGCGTTGCCGAGACCCTCGGCCGACACATCGATTGGTGGATCACGTTCAACGAACCCAGCCAGCTCACTTTCGGTTATATCAAACCCTGGTGGCAGAACCGCTACTACATGCCGCCCGGCCTGCCGCGTGGCTCACATGTCGATGTGGAAGCCGAAGCGGTCGGCAAACTCCTGCCCAATCTATTCCTGGCCCACGCCCGTGCGCGCCAACACATCCGTGCTCTCAACCCGGACACCAAGGTCGGTGTCAATCCACTCGTCACCGGTTTCCCAACTTGGCTGCAAATGCTGTTAGATTTCGGTGCTTGTCATCGCGGCATCGCCGAGGCCCTATTCAAATTCACCACCAAGGGCGCGATCATCTCGGAAACCGGTGCCGCAGACCTGGTCATCGGGGCCATCACGCTCGACGACCAAACCCGCCACGAGGCCAGCGACCCTTACCTGCGCACCGGCAAGGCCATCCTGATCCGTCGCGAATCCGATCTCATATCGGTCGATGCCCTGAACGGAAAAACCATCGCCGTGCTCGCCTTCGGAAACCATAGCTCATCATGGGATCGGGATCTTCCCGCGAACTCTCGGAAAAACATGTTCCGGTGCTACGACGACGCGCGAAGCGCGCTTGCACGTGGCGAAGTCGATGCGGTGTATGGAGATGCTCCTTACCTTCTGCCTCTGGAACTTACCGATCGCTCTCGCTTCCGTTTTCTCAAAACCTGCCTCAGCGATGAAAGCTATGTCGTACTCGCCTCGCACGGTCACATGGAACTCCTCCATCACGTCAATATCGCGATCCGTGACTTCCAGAGCGAACTCAGCGACTACTGCAACGTGCAGTGGCTTTCCGAGCCAGAAAAAATCATTTCTCCTCCAGGACGCCACACCTCGCTTCAGGAATTTTTCCAACACACGGATTCCATCCCTAAAGAGGAATCCTCCACCCACGACATGCGCCGAATCCTGCGCCGCGGTCGGATCAAAATCGCCATCCGCACCGATGCTCCGGGAGTTTCCCCTCAAGCCCCGAAACCCGGTTTGGAAATGAAACTCGCCAAACACATCGCCAACCGGATTTTTGGTGATTCATCGAAAATCGAATGGATCCATGTGCGACCCCACGAGCGATTGCGCCCGCTGAAATCCAAAAGCAGTTGGCTGAATTGGGTCTGGCGCTTCTGGGGAACCACCTGCCTCATCGCCAACTCCAACTGGTGGTATCTCGGAACCTCCGGAAAACTCGCCAAAGAGCTGTGTCCCGATGAAGCCATAGGCGCGCAGGATTTCGTCGGACTCGATTACTATTGGGGCCTACCCACCCGCAAACTGCATCGCTTCCGTCTGTTAGAAGACGCCGCGCACGGCCAGTTCCTGCGCGCTCCCGTCTGGCCGCGCGGGCTGTATCACGCCCTTCGCCGTTTCAGCCGCTGGTTTCCCGGCCAGGAACTCCTCATCATCGAAAACGGCTGCCCTCCCTCAGCCAGCGGAATCTCACGTGCCGATTACCTGCGCTCCCATCTCAAGGAAGTCGAAAACGCCATCGCCGCCGGAGTTCCCGTCCGCGCTTACAACTGGTGGTCCATCACTTCGAACCGCGAATGGGGCCACCCCTTCGATCCCAATACCGATTTCGGACTCTACTTCGTCGATCTCGATAAAGACCCGGAACTCAAACGAACCCCCACTCCGGAGGCAGAAATCTACGCGGAGATCATCCGAGAAAATAGCTGACCGACCCTACTCGGCGCAATCTGGCTAATTTCTCATTCTCTTTTTCAAGCCCTCATCGGGGAACTCGCATGCTGCAATCCCGCGTGAGAACCGATAACGATTTCTCGCCATCCAGCCATACGCCGCATCGCGCCATTTTTTTGGGAAAAACGAGAAACCAACGGCCAGTCCTTTCCACGGCCCGCCGAGAGCCTTGCCGAGCTCGATGAGAGCATCGCCCATGAAAAACATTGCCCCATCCGGTTCACGGTAAAGAACCATCGATCCCCCATCGCCGCCGTATCCCGACAAGCCAAGTTGTTCCGACAACTCTCCTTGCAGTGGCGCGAAATCGATCCGTGCTCTTTTATCCAACACGTGAATCCACCGAACCGAACGGGTGCAAATCCCGCATTCACCATCATAAAAAACCACCCATTTCACGGCCGAAAACTAAATCCATCTTGGAAAATTTCATATTGAAAACTCGCCAACTTTCCAATCCCCCGTTATCTTCGCCGCCCGCATGTCCGCCATCACTTTCAAACCCATCTACCAAAAACGCATCTGGGGCGGCAGAAAGTTTGAATCCTTCTACCATCGCGAACTTCCCGATCCCTCCGGTCTTTACGGCGAGGCATGGGAAATCGTCGATCGCGAAGACGCCCAGTCCATCGTGACAGAGGGTGAATTTGCCGGAAAATCCTTGCATGACTTGTGGACCTGCCATCGCGAGCAAATTTTTGGGAAAAACACACCGGAAACCGACCGCTTTCCCCTCCTGATCAAGATCCTCGACTCCAGCGATGACCTCTCGATCCAGGTTCATCCTCCCGCCCACCTCGCGGAGTCGATGAAAGGAGAACCCAAAACCGAAATGTGGTTCATCGCCGATGCGAAACCCGGTTCCAAACTTCATGTCGGTCTGAAACAAGGAACCCGTCGCGAGGATTTCGAAGCTGCGATCCACGACGGTACAGTGGCGAATCTCGTCCACTCCTTCGTTCCGCAAAAAGGCGATGCCATTTTCATTCCGTCGGGTCGGCTCCATGCCATCGGTGCGGGTTTTCTGATACACGAAATCCAACAGAACTCGGATACCACCTACCGAGTCTTCGATTGGAATCGGACTGACGACAACGGCAATCCGCGCGATCTCCATATTGCCGAATCGCTGGCCTGTATCGACTTCTCGGATATCGAACCCGAATTTCCAAAGCCATCGGCCAGATCCGTCGTACGCTGCGATCATTTTATCACCACTCATCAACAACTCCATGCTGGTGAAACCATCGGAAATCCCACGCATGATCAATTTTCGCTCATCATCCTTTTATCCGGAGCTCTGGAAAACCGATACCAACCCGGCCAGACACTGCTTCTTCCCGCATCATCGAAACCACTGATGAGCACGGCGGATACGTCCTTGCTTCAAATCACCTTGCCCCCATCCAAAAAGGGAGTCTGAAAACTTTTCCGACAGTGGCCTAATCTCTGCTGAAACGCGTATGGATGTTTCTACCAAAAGCCTAAGAAGTCTTTATTATCAATGGATTCCGCGTGAATTTTTCAAAAAAAATTTGTTCACATTCTAATTCATCTTTCCCTATTACCCAGTTTCCAACACACTCTCACTCCCATGGCAAAACCAGCACTCGGCAAAGGACTCGGCGCACTCATCAAGAAGAATTCCATTCTACCAGGACAAGCTCCCGCAGGTAGCACGGATGATTCTCCACGCGTGCGCCAGATCGCCATCGAAAACGTTGTTCCCTCTCCTCTCCAACCTCGTCATCAGTTCGTCGAAGCTCCGTTGGACGATCTCATGGATTCGATCCGCCAACACGGAATCATCCAACCGCTGATCTGTCGTCTGGTTGATGGAAAATACGAACTCATCGCAGGTGAACGCCGGTGGAGAGCATCCACCAAACTCGGTCTCACCCACGTTCCCGTCATCGAGCGCGCCGCATCCGATCGTGATGTGTTGGAAATGGCACTGATTGAAAACCTTCAACGCGAAGACCTCAATCCCATCGAGGAAGCCGCCGGTTACGTCAGACTCGCCAAGGAATTCACCCTCAAACAGGAAGAAATCGCCACCCGCGTCGGCAAATCCCGCGCCTCCGTGGCGAATGCCATGCGCTTGCTGGACCTCCACGAGGATATCCAGATCCATCTCGCCCAAGGCCAAATCACCGTCGGCCACGCCAAAGCCATTCTCGCCATCAAGGATGCCGAAACCCAGAAACTCGCCGCGGATCAGATCATCCGCCGCAAACTGACCGTCCGCGCCGCCGAAAAACTCACCCAATCCCTGCTCGCCAATCCCTCCAGCGATGCGGACCCGAAAAAATCCGCGCCCAAGGAAATCGACATTCACATTCGCGCCCTGACCAAGCGTCTTCAGGAACATCTCGCCACCCACGTTTCGGTTCACCACACCACCAAAAAAGGCAAAATCGAAATCGAATACTACGGCAACGACGATCTCGATCGCATTCTCGATCTGTTGAAACTTCCGAGTGCCAGTTTGTAATAAGCTGGTTGCGGATTCGATTCGCCATGGCCAATCTCTCCCAATCGTTTCGGTTGGAAGTTCGCTCAACTTCGCCCGCATCAGGCTGAACCTCGTTCGCTATTTTCAATGACTGCCATGTCCGCAAAATCATCAGCCATGCACCTGGCTTCCAAACTCGTCGAAGCAGGCTACACCGCCTACTTCGCAGGCGGTTGCGTGCGAGACAAGCTGCTTGGCATTGAGCCGCAGGATTACGATATCGCAACCTCGGCCACACCTCAGGAGGTGATGAAGCTTTTTCCGGGATCCAACGAAGTCGGCGCTCACTTCGGCGTCGTGATTGTCAAACATCATGGCCATTTCATCGAAATCGCCACCTTCCGCACCGACGGATCCTACAAGGACGGACGCCGACCCGAATCCGTTACATTCTCGACTCCGGATGAAGACGCTCACCGCCGCGATTTCACCATCAATGGAATGTTCGAAGATCCTTCGACCGGCAAAATCATTGATTTCGTGGATGGTTTGGCTGACCTCAAATCGCGTCTGATCCGTGCCATCGGAAATCCCGCTGACCGATTTCAGGAAGACGCACTGCGCCTTCTCCGGGCTGTGCGTTTTTCCACCACGCTTGGTTTTCCGATCGAGCCCAATACCCACGCGGCGATCCAAGAGAACGCTGATCTGTTAGAAAAAATCTCACCCGAGCGGATCCGTGATGAGTTTTCCAAAATCATCACTTCCCCCAACCGTCGCCGTGGGCTGGAGATGCTGGTGGAAACCGGTCTGATCGCGCATTTCATGCCCGAAGTCCTGCCCCTGATCGGTTGCGAGCAACCACCGCAATGGCATCCGGAAGGAGATGTCTATGTCCACACTTGCATCATGCTCGAAATGCTCGAGGCCGATGCGCCGCTGAATCTGTGTCTTGCCACCCTGCTTCACGACATTGCCAAACCACCGACCCAAACCACCGATGAAGACGGGCGCATCCGCTTCAACGGCCACGACGCGCTGGGAGCCGAAATGGCGGAGAACATCCTGACACGCCTCAAATATCCGAACGCGGTGATCCGCGATGTCGCGCACATGGTTTCGCGTCACATGCAGTTCATGAACGTGAAACAAATGCGGAAAGCGAAGTTGAAACGCTTCATGTCGGAACAGACTTTCGATTGCGAAATGGAACTGCATCGCGTGGATTGCGCCTCATCCAACGGCTTCACCGACAACTACGAATTCCTCAGCGAAAAAGCCGAGGAATTCGCCAGCGAACCGCTCATCCCTCCCCCACTCGTCACCGGCAAAGACCTCATCGAAAAAGGCCTGAAACCAGGCCCGCGCTTCAAGGAAATCCTGGAGGAAATCCAAACCGAGCAACTGGAGAATCGGCTGAATACGAGGGAAGAAGCTATGGCTTATCTAGAAACGCTTCTTCAGTAAAGATTCCCCACTGTTCACTGCCCACTGACCTGTCCGCCATAGCTTCAGCGGCGGCGGATCACTCGGCACTTTTTGCCATTTTCTCCGCAAGAATCAATCTGGCTTGGACGTTCGGAGATTCTCCGCCTAGGATCACCCCAATGACTTCACCCATCCCTACTTCCGTTTCCGATCCCATCAACGCCCAGATCCTCGCCGTTTCCGAGGATCTCATCGCTGGCTTCCAACGCCATCCCTTCCAAGTGATCGCCGAAAAATCGGGTGTTCCTCTGGAAACCGTGATCGAGCGTATCCGCGCGATGCTTGAAGCAGGCATCATCCGTCGGGTTCGCCAGACCATGCTTGCCACCAAACTCGCTCACGGTGCGCTGGTGGCATGGAAAGTGCCCGAGGAAAAACTCAACGCCGCCTTCGATTTCATGGCCAAGGAAGATCCTTTCTCCGGCCACGTCGTCATCCGTTCCACCGACACCGAAGTCTCCGGCTCCGGATACCGCCTCTGGACCACTCTCAAAGTTCCGGTCGGCGAGTCTCTCGATTTTCACGCCACCAAACTGCTCAAACTCACCGGCGCGACCGAATACCTGCTGATGCCCGCGAACGGCGTGTTCGCCCTGGGGGTCGGCCACGTGCGCCGCAAAACCATGGAACCAGGCGAGAAAGCCGATCAACCCGCTGTGATGATGACCACGGTTCCCGCCGAGCTCTCACCCGAGGAATGGGAAGTTCTACTCATTCTAAAGGAGGAACTCACCGCTGATGAAATCAACGAGAACCCATGGGAAAAGCGTGCCGAGCAGGCCGGTGTCTCGCTCGACCGTTTCTGTGAAATCGCCGAAACCCTGAATCAGAAAAAAGTCATCGGCCGATTCTCAACCTTCCTCGAACACGTCAAACCCGCCGCCGAAACCGGCGAGCGCGTCACCCGTTTCAACGGTCTCTTCCATTGGGCCGTTCCGAAAGGTCGCGAAATCGAAGGCGGTAGCGAGGTCGGAAGACATTTCTGCATGACCCATTGTTACTGGCGCGAAGGCGGCCCGCAGTTCGGTGACGTCAACATCATGGGTGTCGTTCACGGCACCGAGAAAGACCGCGTGCTCGCCCACAAAGCCGCCATCGACAAACACCTCGAGTCCATCGGTATCCCAGTCATTTACACCAACGTGTTCTGGGGC
>CBFGOP010000005.1:0-45122 GCA_965650415.1 uncultured Prosthecobacter sp.
AAAAAATTCGCTCTTTTAACGAAAGTTCCGCAACTTCTGTTTTCTGAACAATATGATTACATATTAAAATAATTAATAATAATGCTACAGTTGTTGTAACAATATTTTTTAATTTATTCATTATTTGATTTTAATCCCTGAATTCAATCCACAAAAAATACTGCCATTCACGTCAATTTGACTGGGTATCTACTTAGCCTTCCCGTTGGATGAAGGCGAGATATTTTCGTTCGTCCTCACCCCAGCAATTCCCTCACCATCGCGGCATCCAGTTTGCGAACCACATCCGCATCGGACAGCAAGCCTTCCGCCAGCTTCGCCTTGTCCTGCTGCAAGCGGTGGATTCGCTCCTCGACGGTTTCCTGACAGAGCAACTTGTGAACGAACACCGGTTTGTCCTGGCCGATCCGGTAAGCCCGATCCGTCGCCTGAGCCTCTGCCGCCGGATTCCACCACGGATCGTAATGGATCACCGTATCCGCCGCCGTGAGATTCAAACCGGTGCCACCGGCCTTGAGTGAAATGAGGAAGACCGGAAATTTTCCCGATTGGAATTGCTCCACCAGTTTTCCGCGGTCTTTCGAGCCGCCGGTCAGTTTCAAATACGGCACTCTGGATTTCACCAAATGCTCTTCGATCAGTTCGAGCATGGTGGTGAACTGGGAGAAAATCAGAATCTTCCGCCCCTCTTCCACCAGGGTTTCTAACAATTCTTTCAGGAAATCCAGTTTTGCGGATTTTCTGACCCCTGCGGCAAAGTCTTCGGGCAGCAGGCGCGGATCGCAACAGATCTGGCGCAGCTTGAGCAAGGCATCGAGAAACACGATCTGGGATTGTTCGATTCCCCGCGCGGCGATCGCCTCCCGCACGCGTTTGTCCATGGTCGCGCGAACGGTTTCGTAGAGATCCTTCTGATCGGAATGCAGCTCGACCAAATGCACCATTTCGGTTTTCGGCGGCAATTCCTTCGCCACCTGGTCCTTGGTGCGCCTCAACACCAAGGGAGCGATGCGTTTTTTCAACAGCGCGTTTTTTTCCACGTCACCCTCTTCTTCGATGGGTTTGCGGAAGTTTTTGTTGAACGAGTCTTCGGTTCCAAGAAATCCGGGGATCAGGAAATGCATCAGGCTCCACAGCTCACCGAGATGGTTTTCGATCGGTGTTCCCGAAAGACAAAGCCGATGCCTTGCGATCACCCGACATGCCGCTTGGGCGACCTTGGCTCGTGGATTCTTGATATACTGGGCTTCATCGAGAACCATCAGGTGATATTGATACGCCATCAACTTCTCGACATCGCGTTGCAACAACGCGAACGAGGTGATCACCAGGTCCGCATGCGGAATGGAGCGGTAATATTTTTTCCGATCCGCTCCGTTCAGCACCAGCACCCGCAAGCCCGGCGCGAACTTGATCGCTTCCGCCCGCCAGTTCGGAACCACCGAGGTCGGCGCGATCACCAACGACGGTCTACCGCCACTGCGGCCGCTCGCCTTTTCCTCCATCAGATGAGCCAGAGTCTGGAGGGTTTTCCCCAAGCCCATGTCATCCGCCAAAATTCCATGTAATCCGTGGCGTGCGAGGAACTGCATCCATTGGAAACCCGCTTTTTGATAATCCCGCAAGGTTGCCTTGATGGTTGCTGGCGTATCGATTTCCTCGACTTTTGAGAAATTTTCCAGGCGCTGCTTGAGCTTCGCCAATCCTTTCGGTGTCTCGATACCGAGTCCTTCCAAACCGCCAAGAGCCGCCGCATCCAGAGCATGCACCCGCGCTTTCCCAAAAAACTTCGGATCCACCAAGGCGGTGAGATGTTGCAACAGTCGGCGAACCCGACCCGTCGGCAATTTCAACGCGTCTCCATTCGGAAGAGGTGCGTAAACATATCCGTTATCGGGTCGATCCAGTGTCTCTTCCAAAAAATCCTGTTTCAACAAGCCCGCGAGAATCGGCATCAGATCGTAGCGCACTCCCTCAACATCAAAACCCACGGAGAGGCTGAACCAACCTCCGTCGGAAAAATCCCCGACGTAAACATCATCTCCTTCCTCGCTGGTGAGGCGGGTTTCCCATCTTGCAGGATCAGCATCGTACACCTGATGACCAACGCCTTCTTCGAAATGAATCGACCATCCCTTGCTTTCAAGTTCGGCCACCGATTCGCCACGAAACTGATGCCAGAACTGATCCACGGGAATCCGGCCCGGATCCGGAAACCATTTGTCGTTTTCGGCTGCGGCTTCGACCGAGCGCGATTTCATGCTGAGCAAAAACCGCCAGGCGGAATTGGTCTGCATGGATGAAAGCCCCGTCTCGCGCAGTTCACGGATCGCTCTCAAATCCGCCGCGCTTCGGTCCGCATCCTGCGCCGACACCAAGGCCCGGAGTTTTTCGGCTTCACGGACAAACGCTTCCGCAAAAATCCACTCTTCCGGCTCTTTCTGTCCCATCGATTGCAACAACAGTTTCGTCGCTTTATCGACTGTATCTTTTCTAACAATCAACTCGAACGAAGACTCATTACCCGCAATTTCCCAATCTCCCAATTTCTGAATCTCCTTCTTCCCCACCTCCACCGCCACCGCCTCTTTCGCAGATCGTCCGAAAAATTTTCCCAAACGTCTCTCTTTCGCCATTTTTCCCAGCAACGCGAATCCATGTTCGCAGAAGGGGCCGACGTCGCAGTCACATTCCGTATCAAACACCACAGAGTTACCCTGCTGCCAGAAATTGGCACTGACATCATGGTGTAGTATTTTAGCACTTGCCCGGATTTCTGCTTCTCCCTCAAGGCGCAGGCCTTTGAGTTTAGGCACAAGTTTTCCACCCAGCATGCGCACCTCATCCTCAAACCTCTCGACCCAACCGCTCTCGGCCAAAAACGTTTCCAGCTCCTCGATCATGAAGTTTTACCCCGCTCCCTGTTCGAATACCCCCAAGGGCTTGACCATGTGAGTGGCCAGCGGAAACACCCGATCGTAAATTCCGGGCGCAACCTCCGCAGCCTGGGCATAGGCATCGCGCAGCATTTCCATTTTCGCATCCAGATTGTCGATGTAATGCAACGCATGAGCTTCCGGGGTCTTGGGCAAAACCGGAGAACCGAACTCCAATTGGCCGTGATGACTGGCGATCAGATGCAGCAAATGAATCCGTACTTCCTCGCTGGCGGGCTTGCAATCCGCAAACGCTTCAAGCTCTGCTGCAAGTTCATGCCAGAGCTTGTTCACCAACTCGATCCCCAATGAAATATGCCCGAGCATTTCGCCATACTTCGAATGGATCTGCGCGAAACCCTCTTCAGGATACGAGTTTTCCCAAAGCTTGCCGCAATCGTGAAACAATACACCCGTGAGCATCAGATCCCGATTCAGTTCCGGATAAATTCCGCAGATCGCGTTCGCCGAGCGCATCATCTGCGCGACGTGTTCCACCAAGCCACCACGACGTGCATGATGGTTCTTGCGCGCCGCTGCCGTGCGCTGGAAACGGTCGCCCATCTTTTCAAAAAAACTGAGGGTCAGGCGCTTGAGTCTCGGGTCGGCCATGCACTCACAAAAGCCGACAATTTCCGCATAATCCTTTTGCTGTTTTTCCCGCGTCTTTGGGTCCCCAGCGAGGAAAACCGCCCTTTCTTCCTCCCGCAAATCCGACCAGCGGATGTCGCTGCCGTTGATACCGTATTGGTTCTGCGTCCACTCGCCATCCAGCCGCACGATCGAGTTCAACGCCATTTTTTCAGCCGCAGCATAGAGCGGAGTATTCGACCAGACTTTGAGGCTGATCGATCCCGTGGAATCGACAAAAACCATGTCGAAAAACGGTTTGCCATCCTTGGTCATTTTCATCGCGCGTGCCTGCAACTGCGCGGCAACAGAGGCGATCAGGGGGATATCACCCGCCTGCTCTTTTAATTTGGAAATCGATAAATCACTCATGCGCCAAGGCTGGCATATCAGCTCATGGTGTCACGCGACTTTTGCGCAGAAGTTCGCGAATCCGACCCAAATCCACCGCCGATGTCTTCGCAACAAATCCACGGTTGTGGGCGAAATGCACATCCGGCTCGGACTCGATCTGCGTGAAATCCAAACCCAAGTAGTCGTTATAGCGCGAGAGCGCGAAACCGGAGCCGCGTCGGTCCGGATAGACCATGCCGACCACTTGCTGATGTTCCGGCAAACCCGATGCGTAGCGTGCCAAGCCGGCCGATGCGTCATCCGAAACATTCGCAGAGCGCGGCAGGAACAGAACGCGGAAACTTTCTTCGCCTTCACCGATTTCCCAGATTTCACTGACGCGCGCGATCTCATTCAATTTCTCGCGCAGCGATTTCAGATAACCGATCAAATCGCTGCCTACCCAACGCATCACTTCCCACATCGGCTCGCCGGAACGGATCTCCGACATTCCCGCGAATCTACGCAACAAGGTCAAATCCACGGTGGAATTCAATTTCGCCAACAACTCGCGCTCCACTCCCAACCATGCCGCCGTTTCCTGCGGACCACGGGTATCGAACCACTCGGTGATCTCCAACCAATCGCAATACTGGCGCGCATCTTCATACAAGCCCATCGCCATCAACACCAGGCTGAGCGAACACGTCGGAGCATGATCCCTGGGAAACTGGTGATGATCGAAATTTCCGAGTTCGGGTTGGTGCTCCCCACCCACATCCACTACCGCGATTTGTGGATTGCTCAAATCCTCGAGCGTGGGCTCGCGCCGTATCACTGGCGCCTCGTGCACAGCCACCAACAAACAACATGCCAGAAACTCGTCTTTATGCGAGCTACCCGGATGCGTTACGATTTCAGAAAATTTGTTCATGTTTATGAATCGACAGACAAGGCAACCGATCCGATCCCGTTGCAAGGTTAATTCTCCGTGTGTTTACACGATCAATCAAACACAGGGGTTTTGTGATGTTTGAAATAACCGTCGCCGAGATACATGTCCCATGGATAGTCATCCAGCGGACCCGCATCCGGTGGCAACGGGATGTTGGCATGCTCAGCATCCTCCGGCTGGCGATAGGCGATCGATACCGGTGTACCTACGGAAACCAAACGATAAAACTTCGGTGCCAGGTTTTCGTGCATGCGGATGCAACCGTTCGTGCATGGCGTGTGCTTGACCCACCCTGTGTGGAATCCGTAGGCTGTTTTGAATTCACACCAATACGGCATTGGTGTGCCTTTGAAAGACCAACCGCTCGGCTTGCTGCTGAGCTTCACCCGTTTCACCTGCTTGCCATTTGAGGCAAAACCATGGGTGTTCGCGCGTCGCTTGGCTTCCTTGTTGGTGATCCGGAAATTTCCAACCGGTGTGGGCGACTCGTTGTATTTCCCCACCGAAACCGGCATGACCATCAACATTTCATTTCCCTCCATCACGTAAACCCGTTGCTGTGAAAGCGATACCTTCACTCTGACCGCAGAGGAATTCTGGGGCAGCTTCGCCGGCCTGTCATACGCTTGGTATGCCTTGATTCCTCCACCTGATGGTTTCATCGCACAGGATGAAAATCCCATCACCACTGCTGCCATGCCCACGCTTACAAAAATTGATTTCCCTTTCATATTCACCGTCTTTCCAGGTTTTGAAAATAATACCTCGCAGGCATGCATCAACGCTCGCGCTCCCACTCATCAACGCGCCCGTCAACATACCGAACCGACGCACGGACATAGCGTTGGTAGGCAATCTCGGGTCCGAATCCGCCATCATACCCGTGATAGCGTCCGCGGCCGTAACCCCCGGTCGAATATCCCCCGAAAAACCGATTCGTCGTCACCGGATACTGTCCGTGATAATCCCAACGTTCGGTAAACTTCCCGTCCTTCGTGCCCTCGATCTGTGCCGATGGCTCGCCCCATGCAATCCAAACGGCATCCTTGTTCATGCCTTTGCTGATTTCTCCACGCTGCACCAGTTCTTTGTGTTTCTCGCCGAGCTTCGCATACTGCTGAGGCCTTTCCTGAATCCGTGTTTGTGGAGTCGATTGCGCGCAGGAAGCCATCAAACCCACCACACATCCCAGAACCAACGGCTTAAACCAATTTTTCATATTGCCAAATTGTCATGTGCTTCGCTCGTTTGCAACCTGGTTTCCATCCTTTCAAAAAGAAATTCCACCCGCATTTAACTTTTCCAAATGATTCCCGCCTTGCCAGCGCCTCACTGATCAAAATAAAAAGACAAAAAACTTCAAACACGGGCTTGCCAACCCCGAAATCCTGCATCCAATCTTTCCCCAGACCCATTAAACGAACTCCACCACCCCATGTCAGAACTGTTAGAAGACGAAGATCTCCAAGACTCACTCAAAAAATGCCCCGAGTGGGAAATCGAGAAAAAATCCATCACCCGCTCGTTCGAGTTCGAGGAGTTCATGGACGGGATCGATTTCGTTAACAATGTCGGTGAAATCGCCGAGGAGGCCCAGCACTATCCCGACATCACCATCAAATACACCAAGGTGACCCTCAAGCTCACCACCCACGATGTCGGCGGCGTTACCGAACTCGACATCGAACTCGCCCAGCGCGTCGACAATCTTGTGGACTGATCTGGATCGCGAGTCTGCGACTCGCTTCCTCATCCAAAAATCAAACGTCAACAATCATCAATCGTAAATCAAACGGTCGAGTTTAATCTGACAGCCAAGGGATTGATTGACGATTGATGAATTACGATTGTTAATTTTTGAACTGTGAAGAATTTTTCACTCTTCACTCTTCCTCATTCACTCTTCTTGCCCCCGGTGCGTCGTTTTTCTCATTCAGCGCATCAATCCCTTCCTGAACCGTGCTCTTCATCAAAGCGGTCAGTTTTGGAATCGCTTCCCGCAGGTTTCCTCCGCAGCCATTCAAAAATTCTCCGACATCCAGAGGCTGGTGCACTTTCACCATCGCCCGACGTGGCCCGGTGCGCGGCATGGCCTTGGAGTGAAAATCCTCGGCGATGCGCTCCACCGTTTCGTCATAACGATCGATCGTCGGATGCGCGGTCACATAAGGCGTAAGATAGCCATGAATCCTCAACGCCAGGATCGCTCGATCCGCCAGTGGATCAAGCGCCGGATCTTGTGACGCATCGGGATCGGTTCTCAACTGATGCAATCTTGAGCGGATTTTCACGATCCGATCCAGCAATCCCACCTCAGTTACCGCCGCGATTTCCAAAGCCTCTTCCAAACCCAACATCAACCGATGCGCGAATTGTCCCAATGCATCATAGAGGGAAACATCGCCGTGTAGCATGTCCTCGCCACAACCATGTTGTTTGAGATACCTAGCCAGGATGTGCCGACCCAAGCCCGTCACTGCGGAAATGGGATCCTGGGTGGAGCCTTTCGGAAAGTCATAGCCACTGCCTTGGCCCAGATCCAACATCCTCTGCGTCACCGCCTCTCTTGGCGTGGTCAGATGCGTAAATTTCATGCTCATCGGCACGATTTTCACCGGCACCCCATCCAGCGCCGCCTGAGCTTTCAGCGCGATAAACGCCGCACCGTCGAGAAACGGGGATACTCTGTCGTTCATCAGAAACACGTTTCCCTCGGGAAAAATGTTCAAGGCTCGCTCGCCATCCTACAAAACCTGGATCGCAGTGGACATCGCCTTCCGATCGCTGCCCTCCCGATCAATCGAAAAATGCCCCATCCGCTGCATCGCCCATGCAGTGAGCCGGCTCCGCAAAAACACATCATACGCCGCCATAAAACTCGAACCCACCCCCAAGCGGCGATGGACCTCGGTGACCACCTGCGGATCGCTGTGAGTCGGGTGGTTCATCACAAACATCAGACGCTCCCCCTTTTCTTTGGCCTCACGCACTTCATCGGTCGCACCCTCCAACATCACTTCCCTGATCCGATGATTCGGTCCGGGCAGGATGAAATGACGATTTGCCAGCCGACCCATCCCAATCACAAGGGGCGCGGGCCTGGCCTCAAAAAAACGATAGGGGGCATCGGAGAATTGAATCACTGGGACATATTGTAAATACCCCGGATCATGTAAAGCGCTCCGCTTGGATAAAATCGGAAATCGCCGGACAGGAAATACCGCAGTTTGCCGGTTGCTTCATTTCTTGTTTTTACCCGACGAATGACTCAAGGCCCGGGTGATCGCCAGGATGGCCGGATGTGTGAATCTGCGCTCCGACGTGATCGCATAAAAATTCGTTTCCACCTCCTTCGTCCGGCCTAGCGGAACAAATCCGTATCTCTCGAAAGCTTCGGACGCGACGACGGTCGGAACCGCGATGAAAGCATGGCCGCTTGTCGCCACAATTTTTGTCAGAGCCGCGTCTTCAAACTCCGCAACCACTCTCGGCTCCACGCCAGAACTCCGGAACCATTTCTCCAAATCCCGCCTGAGATTGCAATTCTGGGTCGGCAACAAGGCCGCAACCCCATCGAGATTCCGCGGAAACCGCCCCTTGAGTGTCTTCGCAAATTCAGGCATCGCGCAGAACGTGATCGATGATGAACCTAACAGATGATTGAAAACCTTTCCCGCTATCGCAGGCGAGGCCGGCTCATCCGCCAACACCACATCGAGGCGATGGGTAACAAGCTGCGAAACGATATCCGCCAGTTTTCCCTCATGACAAGTGAGCTGCACGGGAGGCTCATGCTCCAGCACCGGACGAAGAATTTCGTAGCTCATCAGCTTCGGAAACGAGTCCACAATGCCCACATGAAGGTGGAGTCGGCGGCTGCTCGGCGCCTCCTTCCTTGCCCGGAGAATTTCACTGCCCAGGGTGAAAATTTCTTCGGCATGGCTGTAGATGAGTTTGCCGAATTCCGTCAGCACCAGCGAGCGCCCGCTGGTGCGGAAAAGCGTCTCTCCCAAGCTCGACTCCAAGAGCTTGATCTGAGTGCACATCGAAGGCTGGGACACCCGCAATTTTTCAGATGCTTTTCTCAGGCTGCCCTCCTTGGCGACAGTCCAGAAGTAACGGAGATGGTGATAATTCAGAAAGTCGGTATCTGGTAATTGTTCCATTTTTTGGAACGATTAATATCATTTTGAGTATTATACAAACTTTTTTCAGAAGCTTTAAGTATGCACGTCAAATCAACCGATTATGAAATTCACTTACAATCATCACAACCACATCCCTTCCGAATCCATCATCGATATGATCGAAAACAAAATGCATGCGTTGCAACCCGATCTCAAGATCGACGAAGCAAGGGTCACTTTGGATCGCAGCCTGACTGACAGCCCGCCTTACAGCGTGTCGTTTCATCTCGTGACTCCTGGGCCGGATGTGTTCGCCAAATCTTCGGATCACACGCTTCGTGCCGCGGTTCTCAAGGCATTTGATCTGATCGATCACAAGATCGAACAACGCCAGGCCAAGAGATCGAAGCGCCGTGAGGTCGCACCTGCCATTGAACTGACCCGCCGCCGTTCGAACACCTCACCCCGCAGATAATCCATCAACATCCGATCTCACTCCATTCAAACATCAAAATGACTGACCTGTTCCTGCTCGCATCCACCGCTGATCCAGCAAGCCTGAAAATGTGGGCATACATTTGCTTCATCGGCCTCGTGATGTTGTTCCTCGCGCTCGATCTCGGTGTTTTTCACCGAGACGCCCACGAGGTCAGCATGAAGGAGTCCATCACATGGTCATGCATCTGGCTCGCTTGCGGACTTTCTTTCACGGGCTTCATCTACTTTGCCTATCAGCACAATTGGCTGGGTCTGGGACTCGAAACACCCGTCTATGCGTCCGGTGCGATCGCGCTCGGAGAGGTAACGGGAGGCACGGCAGCGATCCAATATCTGACCGGATACATCGTCGAGAAATCCCTTGCGATGGACAACATCTTCGTCATCGCGATGATCTTCGGTTACTTCGCGATCCCCGCAAAATACCAACATCGTGTGCTGTTTTGGGGAATCATCGGCGCACTCATCATGCGCGGAGCCATGATCTATCTCGGCGCGGAACTGATCATGAGCTACACATGGATTCTCATCGTCTTCGGCATCTTCCTGATTCTGACGGCACTCAAGATGGCGCTCATCAAGAGTCACAGCGATCCTGGAAAAAATCCGGTGGTCAGGCTCGCCAAACGATTTTTCCGCTCGGTGGATTTCTACGACGGACAGAAATTCTTCACCCGCCGCACAACAGCACCGACGACGATCATAGATCCGAAAACAGGAAAAGAAACCTACGCACCCGCCGAGCCTGGAACCCTGTCCGCACGCTGGGCGATCACCCCGTTGTTTCTCGCACTGATCATGGTGGAAATCACAGACCTTGTGTTTGCGGTCGATTCCATACCCGCGATCTTCGCCATCACCCCGGATCCGTTCATTGTCTTCACCAGCAACATTTTCGCCATCCTCGGTCTGCGGGCTTTGTATTTCTGCCTTGCCGCGCTCATCGCAAAATTCCGTTTCCTAAAACCGGCCCTGATCCTGATTCTGGCATTCATCGGCCTCAAGTTGCTGCTTCTCGCGACACCGCCGTACCTGAACGATTTCGGACTGGCGGCCGGTGAAATCGACAGCATCAAGATCGATCCTGTTCTCTCGCTGTTGATTGTTCTGGGCACCCTCGCTTTGGCGACAGTGATGTCGGTTCTCATCCCTGAGAATGAAACCAAGGAAGCTTGATTGATGAAATTCGCCTTCGGCTCACATAGGGCATTTAAGTGCAATCGTTTATGATTTATGATGCATTTCGCTGTGATATATCGTCCATGACGGGATACCACTGTTGAAATCCCTCTGGAGTTATCCGATGGAACTGCATAAAACTTACGTAGATGAGCGAAAATTGCACTCCAAAGAACACGCGCAAAGTGGAACCACTGCTGGGCATTGCGGCGCTGCTCTTGTTGCTTGCGGGGTGTTTTCTCGTACTAAAACCGTTCATGACAGCTCTGACGTGGGCTGCGATTTTATCCTATTCGTTGTTTCCGTTGCAGCGGTGGTTCACGCGTCTGTTTCGCGGATCGCGTACGCTGGCCGCTTGTTTGGTGACACTTACGATGGCAGCTTTGTTCGCTGGCCCTGTGGTACTGATCGGAGTGACTTTGACACATGATGGCCGTGACTTGGTGGTGGCGACCAAAAACTGGTTCATGTCCGCACCTGAACAGCCGCCTGCATGGCTTAGCAATCTGCCTTTGGTCGGCGATGAATTCGGAGAATATTGGACAGAAGTTGCGGAGGACAAAAACCGGTGGATCGAAGAGCTTGACCGAACGTTCGAGTCCGCTCCCAAGGAAATGATTGTCACCGAGCCGGAATTCCCGTCCTTGATGGATGATCCGGCTTCAGCAGATGCCATTTTTGTCGCAGACGACGAAGAGAATCGTTCTCAGCGAATCGTCGTGATGCTGGGCAAAGTGCTGTTATGGGCGAAATCATGGCTGATTGCTGCGGGAGTCTCGTTCGGACAAGGAGTGACGCATGTGTTGATCAGCGCGTTGCTGGCGTTTTTCTTGCTGCGTGACGCGCCGGAGTTGTCGGATCGCCTTGGTGTGGTGGTTGATCGGCTTGCCGGAGAGCGCGGACGACACCTGATGAAAGTAGCCGGAGATACGGTGCATGGAGTGATTTTCGGGATTTTGGGAACCTCGTTCATACAGGGGCTGGTTGCGGCACTTGGATTCTGGATTGCCGGTGTGCCAGGAGTGGTGCTTCTCGCCGTGATGACGTTCTTTTTGGCTGTGATCGTGCCATTCGGACCACCTTTGGTCTGGGTCCCTGCAACGATTTGGTTGTTTACTCAGGATCAGACGGGCTCGGGTCTGTTCATGTTGTTGTGGGGAGTGTTGGCTATCAGCAGTGTGGACAACGTAGTGCGGCCGCTTTTGATCAGCCAGAAATGTCACATGCCCTTCGTCCTGATTTTCTGTGGTGTGATCGGTGGAGCTTTGGCCTTCGGTCTTGTAGGAATTTTTCTCGGACCAACCTTGTTGGCGGTCGTATTCCGTTTGGTCGAGGAATGGTCTTCCAGCCGCTACTCTGAGATCAAGGAATCCACTTCGGATGGAATCCAAATGAACACGGATCCATAGTCTTCAGGATGCCTGATCTGCGAAATTCATAGTCACCCCCTCACTGCAGGTGACGTTGAGAATACGGTTGTGCTGCTCCACCATTCACTTACTCGACTGAAATCAACTTCACCTTCCGCAACTGGAGCAATTCTGGGTGAGGTTATAGCAAATCGATTGAATCGCAGACAAACGAATAACCACTATTTCACGGCTACACCGGGAGTTTTGGAATGCGCGTTTTGCGGGAAGTCGAAGGTCAACACGAGCGGTTCGGTTCCCGTGTTCTCGATTCCCACACCGCCGCGATTCAGCGCGGCCTGGGTGATGAATCCGATTTCGGAATAGATTTCGCCAAGCTTCATATCCTGATGATAGTTCACCGCGAGTTTACCAACCCGACCGCGTCCGCGGTTCGTGTGGAACAGCGTGGGACTCTCTGGGCGGAAATTCGTCTTGGCGCCGGGCGCGACGGTGAGGCGAAGAATGGAGCATTTCTGGTCGCCGAGGAAATCGCCGTAAACAATCCACTTTGCGTCCACTCCCTCGCCGGAAAATTCTTCAGAAGTGATCGCCGGGCGGGAATTTTTGAGAACGAAGTCCGGATCCTGATTTGCTTTGAAGTCAAACGTATCCACGAGGAATTCCCAGTCCTCGTGCTTGTCCTTCGGATAGTCCTGTTCACGGCAGGCGTAGAACGCATCGGCAGCTCCGATCCGTCCATCCAGAGTGAGATCCTCGGCCAGGAAATGCTCGTCCATCGTGACGTGCAACTCGTGCGTGCAGAGGTCGGTCGGCGAGTGCAGCACTCCGTTCGGCATCACAAAGCCATTATCGATGTGCATCATCGTGTGCGGCGACAAATGGCGCACGCCGTTGTAGTCACCTTGTCCCCAACGCTTCATGCAGGCGAGGAACTGGTCCTTGGTCACGAACGGATAAAGACCCATGGCCGTGGTGTGGTAATGCGATGGACTGACTCCGGGGTTGTCGAAAGAGTTGATGTCGTAAACTTCCCACTTCGACCAGTGAAGGTGGTGGGGAATCGGGTTCAGGTTGTCGAATTTTTTGGAAACAATCGGCCAAGTGACGTGTCCGAACAAATCCTTGGAGAACGCCGTGAGCTTTTCTCCCATGACCGCTTCCGGATTGGTTGCAATCAAATCCTGAAGTGAGATGAACTGCCCGTCTGGCGTAAGGACATGTGCCTCTCCTTCTCGAAACGGCGCCTTTCCGGTGCGGGTATCGATCACGCCGGTAACAATCGGCACGGTGCAGCACATCCAAACTTCATCGAGACCGGTTCCCCCCATATAGTCCGGGTAGTAAGATTTCGCATCCAGGCGAAGACGCTTTCCGGGTGAGCAAAAAGTTCGGCCAGCGTAGCGGTGCACGAGTTGCAGGACACCATCGTTCTGGTTAAGGCAGGCATCGAGAATCGAATCTGATCCACCGACGGATCCGTCGATCACATCATGCTGGGGGTATTCGTGCAGTTTGTTGGGGAGAATTGAGTTTGGGATGGCCATAGCGGGGTGGATTTTTAGGATTTAGAAAAAGGAAGCAAGGCGAATGTCTATGATTGGCATGGTGGATAGAATCCGCTGCCACATCAAAACGGAAGCTTTCCTCCGAAGCCCTTCATCAAATTTCCCATTCCGCCGGCACCGCCCATTTGCTTCATCATGTTTTTCATCTTGCCGGGGTTCTTCATCATCTTGCGCATCTCGCCGAACTGCTTGATGAGCTGATTCACCTGCATCAGGGAAGTCCCGGAACCCGCGGCGATACGCTGTCGGCGTGAGGCTTTGATGATTTCCGGACGGGAACGTTCGAGCGGTGTCATCGACAACACGATCGCTTCGGTGCGTTTCAATTTACTGCTGTCCAGCGCGCCGGTCGGAAGTTGTTTTTTGATTTTGTTGAAACCCGGCATCAACCCGAGCAGGCCCTCAAGTGGTCCGAGGTTCTGGATCATTTTCATCTGATCGAGGAAATCGTTGAAATCGAATTTTCCTTCCTGCATCCGCTTCATCGAGCGCATCGCATCGGCTTCGTTGACTTTGTCCGCCACGCTCTCGACCATGCTGACGATATCACCCATTCCAAGAATCCGATCCGCCATGCGCGATGGATGAAATTCCATCAACTGATCCAGTTTCTCTCCCTCACCCGCATATTTGATCGGCTTGCCGGTCACCTCGCGCATCGACAATGCGGCACCACCGCGCGCATCACCATCGAGTTTGGTTAGAACGATCCCGGTGATTCCCACGGCATCGTTGAAATGCTTGGCCACGGAAACCGCTTGTTGTCCGGTTGCGGCATCCGCCACCAACAGAGTTTCCCTCGGTTTCAAAAACGCGTGTAGGCGCTTCAATTCCTCAATGAGCTTTTCGTCGATTTCCTGCCGACCCGCGGTATCGAAAATCAGTACGGTCGCACCTTTTTCCTCACCGAAGGCAATTGCTTCGCGGGCGACTTTCAATAAATCCGACTCCCCGCGCTCCGGAGCGAACACCGGAACATCGATTTGAGTGGCGAGCGTCACCAACTGATCGATCGCGGCGGGACGATAGAGATCACACGCCACGAGCAACGGTTTGCGGCCTTCTTTTTTCAGGCGACGCGCGAGCTTTGCGGAGGTGGTGGTCTTACCCGCACCATTGAGGCCGACCATTAGGATTCTGGCTGGAGGATTCAGATCCAGTGGGACATTGTCGCCGCCCAGAATTCGGGTCAGTTCGTCATGGAAAAATTTGACGATCTGCTCGCCGGGTTTGATGGATTTCAGGACATCCTCCCCCATCGAAGCGTCTTTGACACGGGCGATCAATTCCTTAGCCACCCCGAATTCAACGTCCGCCTCCAACAGGGCGATACGGATTTCACGCAGCGCGTCCGTGATGTTTTTCTCGGAAATTTTCCCCACCCCGCGCAGATTGCGGAAGGTTTTGTCAAGGCTGTCACTGAGGGCTGAAAACATAGGATGGCCGAAACTCTAGGTTTTATAGCCCAAAGCTCAACTGTGAATTCGCGTTAGGTCGTCTCTCCCTGCCCGCAAAAAATTTATTTGGATGAAAACCCGTAGTAACCTCTCATAGACCCATGCGCATCCTGTTATTCCTGCTAGCCCTTGCTTGTCCCCTGCTTGCCGAAAAGGCGCAATCCACCTCAGCCCTGATTCCGGAAGTGACATCGGTCGCACCAGGAAAACCTTTCACCATCGCGCTCAAACTCGATCATCCCGAAAAATGGCACAGCTATTACCTCAATTCCGGTGGAACCGAGCTCTCACCTGCCATCATCTGGAAGCTGCCCGAAGGCGCAACCGCCGGTGAAATCCAGTGGCCCACCCCCGAGGTCAAGGACGGTTTCGATGGCAAAAGTTTCATCTACAGCGGCAGCCCGGTTTTCCTGATCGAAATCACTCCTCCCTCATCTCTCGCCGTCGGCAGCACCTTCACCTTTTCCGCCGAAGCCATCTGGCAAATCTGCGACCAACTCTGCCTCGACGAATACGCCAATTTCACCCTCTCGCTTCCTGTCGCAGCCGAGGCGGCCATCGATTCCTCGCAAATTGAACTTTTTATAAAAGCCCGCAACGCCCAACCCAAATCCCTGCCGGAAACCATCAGCTTCCAAGTCAATCCTCATCGCTCGTCGGCCGACTCGATGTTGCTCACGATCAAGGGATTGACCGAACGCCCGATTGATTTCATTCCTTCACAACCTTACCTCCAATCCATTTCCGAATCCGGAGAAATCACCGAGATCGATGGCGGCTATGCTATCAAACTCGATCGCAAAAAAATCGACTTTATCGGCGAACCGATTCCACAAGGAAATGCGGTTTCCGGAATCCTGCTCGGCAGCACGAATTATCTCATTCCGGAAAAAACCCTTGCAACGCCCGCTCCTGAAAACCTTCCGTTCGGAAAATTCATCAAAGTTCTCGGCGGCATGTTCATCGGTGGTTTGATCCTCAACCTCATGCCCTGCGTTTTTCCCGTAATCGGTCTGAAAATCATGGGGTTTGTTCAAAAAGCTGGCGCGAACAAAAGATACATCGTGATGCACGGAATCAGCCTCAGTTCCGGCATCATCGTTTCTTTCTGGGTGCTCAGCGGTATTCTTTTCACACTTCGTGCCGCGGCATTGAAAGACGGTACCGCATTTATGGGCTGGGGATACCAACTCCAGGATCCCTATGTGGTGGTCGCCCTGTTGTTACTGCTCTTCATTCTCGCGCTGAACATGTTCGGACTTTTTGAGATCGGAACTTCCGCAACCTCCGTCGGTGGAAATCTACAGAACAAGGGCGGACTCAGCGGTTCTTTCTTTTCAGGAGTGCTCGCCACTGTCGTTGCGACTCCCTGCTCTGCGCCATTTCTGGGTGTCGCCATCGGAGCAACCATGGCTCTACCCGGCGTCCAGTTTTTCCTGGGTTTCACCTCCATGGCTTTGGGCTTGGCCCTACCTTATGTCATTCTGTCCATCTTCCCATCTTTCGTCGAAAAACTCCCGCGCCCGGGCGCATGGATGGAATCCTTCAAACAAGGTATGTCCTTCCTTCTGTTCGGCGCTGCGGGATATCTGTTGTGGGTATACTCCGGACTCATCGGCCAGGAAAAACTTGTCGCACCCATCCACGGGCTCTGGCTCATCGCCACAGTCGCATGGATCTATGGTCGATGGAATCTTCCTCATCGCAGTAACATGGTTCGTCGCACCGCCCTTGTCATCTCCATCTTCGGCCTCGCAGGTGGTGTTTTCCTCGCCCTTCCACCCAAAGAAGACAAGCTCTGGCAAACTTGGTCGGTGGAGACAACTGAGAAATTGGTGGCTGAAGGGAAGCCAGTTTACATCGACTTCACCGCACAATGGTGCGTCACATGCCAGATTAACAAGAAAGTCGCTTATACTGACAAGGTGCTCGAGCTCGCCAAACAAAAAGGCGTGGTGTTTCTCAAGGCGGACAAAACCCGCCGGCCCAGTCCGGAAATCGATGCCGCGCTGCAAAAGCTCGGCCGCAACGCCATTCCGGTGAACGTTCTGCTCATTCCGGGAAAAGATCCCATCATCACTCCTGAAGTTCTTACTCCAAGCATTCTGATCGATCTGTTCAGCCAGATCGAGGAATGAAACGGTAGGGCGCCATCGCCGAGGGCGCCGCGCGAAGCAAGATGCGTTTGATGATCTAAAGACGATTTCAGTTCTTCCTCATTCCATGCGGCGCCCTCGGCGATGGCGCCCTACCATGCCTCCGTCCTACTGCGGCTCTTCCGCCGGAGGCCCGCTTTCGAATCTCATCAGCGATTCCACGAAGGTGAGCGGTATTCCACCGGTTTCACCGTTACGGTTTTTCGCCAGAACCAACTCGGCTTTGCCTTCAAGCGCGGCACGTTCTTCTTCGTTTTCCGCGTAGTATTTGCTGCGATAGAGCAGACCCACAAGGTCGGCGTCTTGCTCAATCGCACCCGACTCACGAAGGTCTGACATCCTCGGAACGCCGAGGCTTTTTCCTGTCCGACCCTCGGGACCGCGGTTCAACTGCGCGAGAATCAGGATCGGGATCGACAACTCCTTGGCGAGGGCTTTGATCCCTGCGGAAATTTCCGCGATCTCACGCTCACGTGAATTCTCCGCCTGCTTGGTGCGGGATTTCATCAACTGCAAGTAGTCGATCGCGATGAACTGGATATTCTCATCGCGCTTTTTCCGTCGTGCTTTCGCACGCAGCTCATTGATCGATATCCCCGCCGTATCATCGAGAAACAAATTGGAATCCACGATTTGCGCTGAAGCGTTCTGGATTTTTTGAATATCCTGTTTGGTCGGAGTGTAACCACGGGACAATTTCGAAACCTCGAACTTCGCGCGTGCGAACAGCAGGCGCTGCACCAATTGTGCTGAACTCATCTCGCAGGAAAAGACCATGGTCGGCTTGTTCAGATCGACGCAGATGTGTTCCACGATATTCATCATGAACGAGGTCTTGCCCATCGATGGACGTGCGGCGACAACGAACATCTCACCCGCCTTCAATCCACCCGATTTCCTGTCCAGTTCCTCGAATCCGGTGGTCAGACCGATCGCGGATCTTTCGTTCGTGATCAGCTTTTGGAAGTTATCCATCACTTCCTTCATCGTCTGCTTGAGATTGGGAATCGTGTTCTTGTCCGCACTCTCTCGGATGGACAAAATCGATTGCTCCACCGAATCCAACAGCTCCGGCACTTCATCGGGAGTCTCGTAGGCTCGTGCCACCGCTTCATTCGAACTCCGGATGATCGCACGCAGGACATATTTGTCCTTCACATGCTGCAGGTGATGCGTGAAATGACCGGGGCTTGGTGCGTAAGTGTAAAGATCGGTCAGATAACCCGGTCCACCGCATTTCTCCAACAAACCTCTGTCCATCAAACGCTGGACCAAAGAAACCAACTCCACCTGAACCCCGGCGGAATATAGCTCACGCAGGAAACCGAAAAGGGTCGAATGCTGGGGCAGATAAAAATGCTCCGCAGTGAGTTTTTCCTCTTCCGCCTTTCCGATGTATTCCTGCGGATCCTGCAACATCGTAGAAAGCAGCGATTTTTCCGGCCCCACCGCATGCGGCAGCGCGCGGGTCACATCATCCACCTCACTGCCCCCCTGTTGCAGACTTGGAGCGGAAGATTTTTGTTTCATTAGTTCGGCCATGGGAGGCAGAAAACTTCGCAGACCAAAACCGCTCTCGTCAATCTCACGTGTTTTTAAGAATAAAGTCGCCGTGGCGTTTGTGAATAACTCTTCATTCAAAAATCCAAAATCAACAATCGTCAATCGTCATTCAACCCGAAAGACCCTACAGTCCTCTTACCCAGATGGATTGATTCCGCCTCGCTCCATCCGGGCGGTCAGGTCTTCGTCTAAGGATTGAAGTTCGCTGGTGCTCTCAATGCATTGACGATTGTTGATTTTTGATTTTAAGACCTTGATTGCCAAATCTCTCGATTTCTTACCCATGCGAGCTTTACTCCAACGCGTTTCATCCGCCAGCGTCAGTGTCGATGGCAAAACCATCTCCTCTATCCAACACGGTCTTCTAATCCTGCTCGGAATCGAGGAAGTGGATGGTGCCTCGGACGTCGACTGGCTGACTGGTAAAATTTCACAACTCCGGATTTTCGAGGATTCCGAGGGAAAAATGAACCAGAGCATCCGGGACATCGGCGGAGAAATCATCGTGGTCAGCCAGTTCACCCTCCACGCCTCCACCAAAAAAGGCAACCGACCCTCCTTTCTCAAAGCCGCCCCACCCGCAATTTCAGAACCGCTTTATCGTGAGTTCTGCGATACCCTGTCACAAAAAGTGAACGCCACCGTCAGCCGTGGCATCTTTGGTGCTGACATGCAAGTCGCCCTCATCAACGACGGCCCTGTCACCATCTGGATCGACAGCCGAGATAAGGAGTGACATCGGAGGATTTACCCGCTTGAACACTGCTGTAATTCATCATCCCAAAGACTACCATGAATCTTCTCAAAACCAAAATGGGACGCCTCGCTGCTTTCGGTGGCCTTTATTTCAGTGAGGGTCTTCCCCAAGGCTTTGCCAATATCGCGCTGATTCTTGAATTCAAGCGCCGCGGTCTGGACGATGCGGCGATTGGGGTATTTGCAGGAATCGTCAGCCTACCATGGATGTGGAAATTCCTGATCGGACCACTGGTGGATAATTTACATATCCCATCCTTGGGAGCACGCAAACAATGGATCGTCGCCACTCAGGCCGGCATGGTGATCAGTCTCATATTCAGCCTTTTCAATATTCCCTATTTTGACGGCGAAAGCATGGTTGGATTGAGTGTTTTCACCGCCCTGATTTTCATCCACAACTTCTGCTCAGCATCTCAGGACGTTGCGATCGATTCTCTGGCATGTAACACTCTCCCGGAAAGCGAACGCGGCACGGCAAACGGCCTGATGTTCGGTTGCGCGGAAGCAGGTCGTATCGTTGGTGGCTACGGTGTGATTTACCTCAAGGAGATCACCGGAGGATTCGCATCCGCCAGCATTCTGGTTCCAGCCGGATTAGCTTTGATTCTCTACGGAGTGATCACATTGATCCGTGAAAAGAGCGCCGGCCAAGCCATGAAGGACGGCGATCTGCCCGCACCACCCGAGGGAACTTATGGCTTCGGTGCGGTGATCGCACAATTCAAAGATTACATCTCGACCGCTTTCAAAACCATGCTGGCATCGAATCAGGGACGCCTTGGCTTGCTGGTCGCCATTCTGCCATGTGGTGGAGTTCTCCTGGGATCGATCGTATCGACCCAAATGTCTCCCATGCTCGGGATGGAAAACAAAGAAATTTCCAAACTCGGCCTGGTCTCAGCAGTGGTGTGGTTTGTCGCCTGTCTCGTGGGCGGTCCGTTGTCCGACAAAATCGGTCGTCGGATGGCCGTAGGTTGCTTCGCGGCTTGCTCGATCCTTCCCGGTCTGTGGCTCGGCTGGCAGATGAAACAAGCCGGGTTCGATTTCGCCCCCAAAACCGATGTCGGAACTTGGGCACGCCAGGACAACCTGATCCCAATGTGGTGGGCTGCCATGCTGGCCTTTCAGATATTCAACGGAATGATGTTCGGGGCACGCGCCGCATTGTTCATGGACATCGTGAACCCGAAAATCGCAGGAACCCATTTCACCGCCTTCATGTCCATGAGCAATGCCGTTACCACCTACAGCGTGTTGTGGATCGGATACGCATTGTCACCGGTCGAACTGAATTGGACGATGTCGCAGATCTTTTTCGTCGATTCGTTTGTCGGTATCCTGTTCCTGGCGATCTTGCCATTCCTTGTCCCGAATCAAGCCCGTCCGTTGGATCGGAGAGAGTTGATCGATTAGAAGGATACCCTTAAGCGCGTTTGCATGAATCAGAGATTCACCGGCTGCGCACCATTCACGCGTGAAGTTTCAGCAAGATACGCCAACTGGTGGCCATGGAGGCCGTCGAGACCGACCGGAATCGCATGTTCACCGGTCATCAGTTGATCGAGCGCATTGACGAGTCCGTAATCTCCACCACCGTGGCCCGCATAGCCCTCGGCTGATGCGTCTCCGACGGGAATACTTTCGATGTTGTCCGTGCGATGTTCGCGGAACCAGAGTTCCGGGGTGCCAGCAGCGGACAAAGGCTCGCCGCCACGCAGAGAACCGAGAGTGCCGTGGATTTCAATCGTGCGGCAGTGATCGAAAGCGGTCATGGTCAAGCTGGCGGTGATGCCGTTTTCCATTTCCGTGGAAACGATCTGATGATCCACCACGTCGTTGTCACATTGGAAGGCGCAGCGACCCCATGGAGAGGTTTTGAGGAAATCGATCACCTGCTCATCCGTCGCGTTTTCATAGCCATCCATCACCATGCGCAGGAAATTGCGTTTTTCCTTGAGGTAGCGGTGAGCATCATAATTGCACTGCGCCGCCACTGGGCAGCCATCGGTGCAGCGCTTCGGAGCACCTGCCGGAGCGTTCTCCGGTTTAAACCAATCGAGCCGACCGATGCTGGAAATCGTTTTCGGCTTGGAATCGGAGAGCCAGCAAATGAGGTCCGTGTCATGCGAGCATTTCGCCACGATCATCGGTGAGGATTTGGCAGTGCTTCCCCAATGCCCCCGAACGTAGGAATGTGCCTGGTGGAAATCGCCGACACCCTCGCTCAGGCGCATTGTCATGATCCTGCCGAGTCGGCCGCTCTCGACGACTCTTTTCACTGCCGAATAGAACGGAGTGTAGCGGAGCACAAATCCAAGTGCGATGCGGCGTCCGAGCTTCTTGGCAAGAGCATCGAGTTCCTCACAGCGCGCGAGGGTCTCGGCGGCAGGCTTTTCTAACAGAAGATCGTAACCGACATTCAACGCACTGATCGCATGGCCATAATGATGGGCGTCTTGGGTGCCAATGATCAAGACATCCGCGAGTTTGCCTGCGGCAAAAAACGCTTCAGCCGAGTTGAACGTTTGCACGGTTCCCTCCGGGGCATAGCCCGCAACCGTCTGGGCCCGAAAATCAACCAGATCCGCTGCAGCCGTGAGCTGATAACGATCCGGCATGGACGCTGCGATTTTCGTGTAAGTGCGCCCCCTGGCACCACAGCCAAGAACGGCAAGGCGAAGAGGTTTGGTGGAAGTCGATGTGGAAGTCTGCATGACGAAGAGCTGCAAGATGCTGGAAGATTAACCTTTTGGCAATGCCCTGTTGTGAAAAGTCTTGGATAAAGACTCAATATTTCGTCACCGCACTCCGCTCATCAATCTGATTTGGCTCCGGGATTTTAGCCGACACCTCTGAAATTTTTTCACAGGTCTCCTGCCACTTCGCATCGGACCACACCAAAGGTTCGGACATCTTTTTCCGGAAACGATGCACTCTCTCTTTGGCATCATCTCGCATCCATATCGGGAGTTCACTGATCGACTTGGCTGCGATTTCAGAGGTATCGGTCTGGTGGCAAATCATCGCCAGATCGTTGCCTGCGGAAATCGCCAGTTTGACATCTTCGCCGCGACCGTAACGTTTCACGATCGCTCCCATGTCGAGGTCGTCGGTGAGAACCATATGATCATCAAAACCCAGTTGACCGCGCAGCCATTGGGTGATGATCCGTTTGGAGAGCGATGCGGGAAACTCCGCATCCACATTCGGAAAACACACATGCGCGAGCATCACAGCGTCAAGCTCCGGCATCAACGCGGTGTATGGAATGACGTCATCTTTCATCATCTCATCGATCGTGGCATCCGAGATCGGCAGATCATGATGAGGATCGGACTTCGCGCGCGCGCAGGCGGGAAAATGTTTTCCGCAACCGAGCATGCCGCGCTTGCGGGTCCATCGGTTCCAAACGCCAGCGCGATTGATCACATCCTGAGAATCCCTGCCCCAGCAGCGTTGATTCAAGCCGTTTTGCAAACCGGGAAAATAATCCAAATCCAGCACCGGTGCGAAGTTGAGATTGAATCCCAGCAAACGCAATAGATCCGCTGTCAACGCGCCCGCCCATGCGATCTGTTCTTCATCCGGCTTTGCCGCAAACGCCACCGCCGATGGCAAGGATGGCGCGAAGGCTTTGGTCCGCTCAACCCGACCTCCCTCTTGATCGATCGCCAAAATCGGATCGTCATCATACAACCCCCTGAGATCATCGGTCAGCTTTCGAGTTTGTGCCGCGCTCTCGATATTTCTGGAGAACAAAATAAAACCCGCCGGCTGGAGTTTCCGAAACATCGCGGCCTCCTCCGAAGTCAGCTCCGGCCCTTTCACTCCCAACAGCAACAACGATCCATCCATGAAATGAGAAAACTACAGGGACGAGCGGAGAGCAAGGAGCGAAAATCCCTCTTCACAACTCATCCTTCCCTCTCCACGCTTCCAGTGTGTTCGCTAACCCGCTCGGCCTCCTGTCATTGCTCGCGATTCCCGCGATCCTGACGATCCATTTCCTGCAGAGGAAATCGATCACGATTCCGATTTCCACCCTATTCCTGTTAGAACGCACCCAACGCGAAGCGGTATCGGGTCGGCGTTTCGAACGATTGATCCCATCCGTTCCCCTGTGGATGCAGCTTCTCGCCGTGCTGCTGATCGCTTGGTTGCTTTCCGAACCCCGTTTCCAAAAAGAAAACTCCATCCAACGCGTCGCGATCGTCGTCGATGCCTCGGCCTCGATGCAGGTTTTCAAGAGTGATGCGGTTTCCGTGATCCAGTCACAGTTACCGGAACTTCAGGGCAGTGCGGCAAAACTTGAAATCACCGTCCTTTCATCACAACCCGGAACCGACCGTATCTACGCTGGGGGCTCCCCTGAGGAAATGATCAGGGCCTTGCGGAAATTCAATCCCACCGCAGGCGTGACCGATCCCTCATACGCCCTGCAGTTGGCACGCTCCATCGTATCCAACACAGGACTGGTGATTTACCTGACCGATACCCCGATTGAGAAGTTGCCATATGAATCCCGACTTATCTCGGTCGGCAGACCGATCGAAAACGTGGGTTTCACCGGTGTCACGTTTGAGGAAATCCAAGGCGCGCTGACTTTCCGGGCGATTGTAAAAAACTACGGCAGCTCGGATGCCACTCGCTCTTGGTCGCTGGTCAGTAAAAACGGAAGCTCAACGCCCCGCGAATTCCAAATCAAACCCGGTGCATTCGCCACTATCCAGGCTGCCTTTCCGGTGGATTCATCCCAGGTTCGGCTCGAGCTCGATCGCGATGATTTCGGGCTCGATGACACGCTGCCGATGATTGCGCCTCAACCCAAAGAGCTCAAACTTTTTGCGGCAACCTCACCCGCGTTTGTCGATCTTTCTAACAAATTGATCCGATCCCTCGCCGCAACCACCCAGAGCAACGACATGAAGGAGTCAGATCTGGTGATCACTTCCTACGATCCGCTCGACCCTATCCTTCCTGAAAGCCATGCCATCCTCTTTGTCGAAGATCCGAGTTCTGCCGGAAAATATCTGAGCGGAGGAATTTTAGCCGAAGCCCATCCGCTGATGGACGGTATCAACTGGCAGGCATTATTGGTTCGCGAGACCCTCCAATTGCCGCGCGACCCGGCAGACAAGGTTCTGCTCTGGCAGGAAAAACGCCCGCTGATTTTTCTGCGCGAAAAGGGAGAGAAATCGATCCTCTGTTTCAATTTCGATCTCCGGCTATCCAACGCCACCCAACAACCCGCCTTCATCGTCCTGCTCCATCGCTTTGCGGAAACCTTGCGTGAGAAAAAAATCGCACCGCAGAAATTGAACCTGGAGACCAGCCAGCCGATCCGTATCACCAGCACACCCAAGATCCCTCTCGAAATCAGCGTGACCGATCCCGCAGGCAATCCGCTGTCACCGCCGCCAGCCGGACTCGCACCTGCCAGCCCGGGCTTTGTGACGATCAAACAAGGCGAAGTTGTCCTCTTGGAAGCAGCTGCACAATTTGCCGATACCCGTGAAGCAGATCTGAGTAAAACCGCCCCGTCGCAAATCGATTCCTTCGTATCGACCGCATCTCTGAAGCTCCACACCACACCGGATCCTTTTGCCAGACTGTGGCTGCTCATCCTTCTGCTCGCACTGCTTGTTGCATGGTATTTTTCCAATGGAGAATCCAAACAGGCGGCTTTGTCCTGAAGCCTGACTATTTCGAAAGCATGCGCTTCACTTCGGCGGTTGTGACACCGATGATGGATGCCGCTTCTTTTAAATCACCGCCCGAGCGGTCCAAAAGCCGGCCTGCCAGTTCCTTTTCCACCCATTCCATGATCGGGGTGTCGACCGGAGCGGAGTTGATCAAAACATCCAGGCTCTGGGCCAAAACCGATGTCTTCACCGGTGCGGAAGCCAGAGGAATATCGGCTGGCAGAAGGATTTGTGACGATGCCAAAGCGCAGGCGCGCGCCATGGTGTTTTCCAACTCACGGACATTGCCCGGCCAATGATGGCTGGCAAGGGAAGCCGTGGCCTCGGCGGAAATCCGTATCCTCGCCATACCGTTTTTGCGGGTAATGCGCTGCAGGAAATAATCCGCAAGCAAGGGAATGTCCTCGGGTCTTTCACGAAGCGGCGGAATTCTCAGCTCCACCACATTCAGGCGATAGAACAAATCCTCACGGAATCTTCCTGCGGAAACCTCGGCTGCGAGATTCTTGTGCGTCGCCGCGACAATCCTCACGTCGGTTTTCAACATCTCGTTGGAACCCACCCGAGAAAAACTTCCATCCTGCAACACCCTGAGCAATTTCACCTGAATTGAAAGCGGCATATCCCCGATCTCGTCGAGAAACAAAGTTCCGCCGTCCGCTTGTTCGAACCGACCCGCCCGCTTGGCGATCGCGCCGGTGAACGAACCTTTTTCATGACCGAACAGTTCGCTTTCCAACAGGTTCTCCGGAATCGCTCCGCAGTTGATCGTGATCATTTCCTGCTGTCGCCGCGGGCTGTATTCGTGCACCGCCTTCGCAACCAGCTCCTTGCCGGTTCCGCTCTCTCCGGAAATCAAAACCGGTGCGTCGGATCTCGCGACACGTCCCACCAATTTGAAAACATCCTGCAAGGCGCGGGAAACCCCGATGATTTTCACCCGACCGTCCTGGCTCGGCAACTCCGCCTGTGGCTGGATTGCCCCTCTGCGATCTTCAACGGTTTGCAATGCGGACTCGACCACAGGACGCAGCTCGAATGAAAGCGATTCTTTTCTGAGCACATCGTGCGCTCCCTTTTGCGTGGCCTCGATGATTTGGCCAGTGGTCGGGAAACCCGTGGTCAAAATCACAAGGGTCTCAGGGCTCTGCACCCGGATGCGTCCCAGCAGCTCCAGCCCGTCGAACGGCTGGATGGAAATAGCCGATACCACGACGCTCACCGCCGTCTTTTCGATCACCTTGATCGCTTTTCCGGCATCATCGCAGCGGAGGATCCTGAGGTCATTTGCAGCCAAATGCTTGGTGGCCCAATCCAGGAAATCCAGATCGGGATCCACCAACAAAAGGGTCTCTTGATATTCAGACTCGGCCATCAACTGGGGCACAGACTCAATAATCCAACGCCTTTATGCAAGACAAGATCCAGATCGGGCGAGATCGCGGCCGGATCCATGTTCGATGTCGACAGCCCTGAATTTTGTGATCTATATGAAGTTGAATGGCTCAACTAATTTTCCTGAGTAAGATCGAGCAAGTCGCCGCACACCTGCAACAGGAGGTAATGCGAGGACGATGGGTGCATCAGATACCCGGCAGGGAGGAAATCTCTTCCGAAATCGGGGTGAATAGCAAAACCGTGGAAGCCGCGCTCAAACTCATGGAAAAACGCGGAATTCTCATTCCACAGGGAACCGGCAAAAGACGTCGTATCTCGGATACGATCGAAGGCAGACCACCCGCACTGACCATCAGACTGATGATTTATGAATGGTCGGATCGTACTCAAACCTACAACGTTGAAGTCCTGCACCAGTTGTCTGCGATGGGACACACGGTCATGTTTTCCGAAAAATCCCTCCGGGAACTCGACATGGATTTGGAGCAGGTTGCGAATTTCGTCAAAAACAATCCCGCAGATGCATGGGTGGTGATGGCTGGCCCAAAGGAAATCCTGGCCTGGTTTGCAGAGCAAAAGTTCCCAACTTTCGCACAGTTCGGCAGATCCCGCGATCTACCGATCGCAGGTGTTCGGGTCAACAAGACCATCGCCATGGTGGATGCTGTTGGAAAACTGATCTCGCTCGGACACCGCAGGATTGTGATGCTCTCCAGAACCGAGAGACGCAAACCCGATCCCGGAATGTTAGAAAAAGCCTTTTTGGAAGAACTTGAGAAACATGGCATCAAGACCGGTTCCTACCACTTACCGGATTGGAATGATACCATTGCGGATTTCCACCGCTGTCTCGATTCTCTCTTCAGCGCTACGCCACCAACCGCAATATTCATTTCGGAAGCTCCTCATTTCATTGCCGCACAGCAACATCTCATTCGAAAGGGAATTACCGCACCACGCGATGTTTCCCTCATCTGTGATGATCCGAACCTTGTCTTCTCTTGGTGTCAGCCAAGTATCTCGCATATGACATGGGATGCAAAACCCGTGGTCGCCAGCGTTCTGCAGTGGGCGAAAAAAGTATCCCGGGGCAAGAGCGACTTGAAGCAAAAAACTGTCATGGCGAAATTCATCGAAGGCGGAACCATAGGCCCGGTGCCTATGGTTTGAGTCCGCCTGCGAATCGATCAAACCATCAGTTGTTTGATCGGACCGGTCTGGATTCCTTTGAGACCCGGATCGAGATCACCGTAGTGTTTGATCGGGTTGCCATGCGCATTGAGAATGGAAGTGTAGAAATTTCCGAGTGTCTTGTGGTCTTCTGTCCCCCAATACGGCAAACGGATGTAACGGTTCCCAAGATTCATGTTCACGTTGTCCCCTGCCATGATCAGGAAGGGGAATTCGAAACCATGCGCGTGGTGGGTTTCACCGGATGAAGGGAAGTAACAGATCATCGTGTTGTCGAACATCGTGCCCTTGCCTTCCGGCACGCTTTTCAAACGAGTAACAATGCGGTTCACCAACTCCATATGGTGCACTTCGGTGCGTCGGCGGATTTCTTCCGCGCTGACATCCTTGATGCCTTTGCCGTGACCCACATCGTGCATGTTGACTTTTTCGCCCTCGATACCGGTGATGCCGGTGTAATCGTGACCCAACTCATCGACCGTGAATGCAACCACGTTGGTAAGACCGGAAATCAGCGAGGACAACAGCACCTCGGTATGGCCCACCTGGCGGGTGAAGGTGTCCATGTCGTTGTTGAGATACTTGCTCTCCAGCTTGGGGACGTGTTGACGCACAATATCGGTCATCATGTCCACCTTGCGGTTGCGCTCACGGATGTCTTCAATCGATTCCGCGTAATTGGAAACCTTCTGTTTTTCCATACCGCGGATTTGGCGGGCCAGCTCGGTGTGGTTGCCGGCGGTGAACTCGAGAACCTTGCGCTGAAGCTGGTATTTCACCTGCTCGTTCTTGTCTGTGGAAACCGATTTGAAAATTTCATCGACCGCGATTCCCGGGCCGCCGAAAGCATAGTTCGGCTGCTGAGCACCACGTGCGGAAAATCCTTTGGCAATACCGTTCAGGCCACCACGCGGGTTTCCTCCACCCATCGGGAACACGGCAAGCTCGATGTGCTCGAGAGGGGACGGAAAAAGTTTCGCGAGTTCGAAATCCACCGTCGCCCATTTGATCGAACTGTTGCGCTCGTTCGCTTTGAACGCACCCAACGCGGAGCACCATCCATGGTGACCGGTGGTGCACATTTTGCCGGACAGACCCTGAAGGATTGTGAGGTTTTTCTTGTGTGCCTCAAGCGGCCCCATCCACACCGGCAAGGTGTGGGAATCGAGATCCACCTCGTAGGGCAATTTCTTCTCCTCTTTCTGCTGAAGATCCGCACCGAAGGATGGCGGCACCATGACTTTGGGGAAAAGCCCGTTTCCACGGTGCATGAAAACAAATCTCATGGGCGGGCTCCCTGCAGCACCACCCACCAGCGGAGAAGCGGAAAGGTTTGGAAGCATGCCCGGCATGGACAGTCCTCCCATGGCAAGGAATGCATTTCTGATAAATTCGCGTCTGTTGTGGTCCATAATGTCAGGGTGTTTTGTTTGTGTAAAGTTACGGGGATTATTTGCGATAGATGAAGGAATCGGAGGTGAGCAGGGAGAGAACGACCGCCTTGAAACTTCCGCCACTGGCAACGTAAGCACGGTCGGCATCGATCAGGGTCTGTGAGTCGGAGAGCATTTCATTGCGACCCATGTAGAAACGGAAAGCGTGACGGATGATCGACTGACGGACCCGATCCGCTTTTGCCAGACGCTCGATCAGATCGAGAGCGTCCTTGACCTGACCGTCCAATCTTGGATCTCCCGTTCCGCGCAGTTCTCCCCGGGCATCCACCGGCAGGGTTTTGTAGAGGTTGAAATATTTCTTATGCTTTCCGATCACGTTTTCCGGATGCTCGATCGCCTCATCTTTGCGGAATCGACCGAAGTCGTCATAGATCTCGAACGGCAAACCGAGAGGATTCATGTATTCATGACACTTCCAGCACTCGGGTTTGTTGGTGACCTTGTCGAGACGCTCGCGATGGGTTTTGGTGTGATCCTCAGGCACCACGGCGTCAACCGTGATCGGCACATCAGGAACGCGTCCGGCCAGCAGTTTCTCCTGAATGAAACGCCCTCTTCTAACAGGATCGGTTTCGGTGTTGAGCGAGTGTGCGATCAGCCAGGCGGGATGGCTTAGGATGCCCTTGCGGTTTGGCAGTTTGAACGGTTGCTTGACCTCATAACTGAAGAAAGGCTCTCCCCTTTCATAACCCCAACCACCCATAACGGGAGGCAGATTGTACATCGGCGAGTAGTTGTGATGATAACCATGAGACCATGGCGTTACGACAAAGGGAGTCTTACCTTGACTGAAGTGATCGTCCAAATGAGTCATGACTTTGACCAGAGTCGTGCCGTGCCTTTTCTTCTCGTTCTCAATAGATATTTGGAACGTTTTCTTCAGAATTTCCTCATTCTCCAGAAAAACTTTTTCAGGATTGTTTTTCCAGTCGGTTTTTCTGAGTTTCTCCCAGATTCCACGCCAAGTGGTGATGGTCTGCTCGGCGTTCGGCATGTTGAAAACAAAGAATTCCTCGGTGGTCAGTATGTTTTCAAAAACTTTCTTATCCTGCTCCACATAGTAAGCCACGATCTGGTCCGCCTCATCCACCAGACTGCCCGGAGTTCCGAGCGTGCCGCGATCCGCGTTGGAATACTGGTTGTAAACGCGAGCCACATCCTTGAAAACCTTGGGTGCGTTGTAGTAGCCGAAGAACTCGCGGAAGAACCGAACCAGCTTCGGGTGAGGAACGACATGGGATTTCACCTTGCCCGTGCTCATCGTGTCATCCACGGCGCCCCGAAGGATTTCCTTGTCCATCAGAAGCCGGGTGACCTCACGCTTGTAATCCTCACGGGTCGACAGCCTTCCCTGCTCCGCAGCCTCGAAAAGCAATTTGTCCGGCGCATGATCTCCGAGGGCATAGGCGATGGCGTAGGCACCCTCGCGAGGAGACAACATCCTGCGGCCATACTTGTCGGGATTTCCCGCACCGAATTCGAGTCGATACAGAAACTCGGATTCGAGCAGGACGGTCAGAAGCATCTGCCGCAAGCCTTCGGAATTCCCCGCCGAAGTGATGGCCTCACGGGTCAGAGGCAGATATTTTTTCATTTCAGTTTCAGTTGGAGGCCTCTTGAGAACCAGCTGGAACTGACGTTCGATCGCTGCCGCCATTTGCTCGTCGTCAGGCGTCGATTTGTTGAAAATGATCGTCTCAAACTCGGCAGGAACTTTCTGTGTCACAAACTTGTCCTTGGGATCCGCCCACACGTCCATGCCCGGCTCACCGTTCTTCATCCTTGCCGAGCGAATTTGCCGGTCTGATATCCACTCGGCATTCGACAACATGACAAGCAGCGAACCACCATCCAACATTCCGATGTCGTAATCCCTCACGCCCGATGCGTCTGGAAGGGAAAACGGATTGGTGATCCCAAGCAACTGCTGACCGGTCTTGCGATTGTCCACTCCCAGAACATCGCGAACTCTGGAATCAAAAATCCGCGGATTGACCAGCCACCGGCGTGCGGGGGTGTATGCGGGAGCCTTGTTTTTGCCGCTGAACAACTCGCCGTGATCCACGTAGTTTCCGTAGGAAGGATATCGCAGTTTGTCCTCAAGCTTGGAGGCATTGTGAGAAGAAAGAACCTCCCAAAGCCAACCGCCAAGTTGCAGCCGCTCTTGCTCACTTGGCTGGTCTTTTTTCTTCGGAGGCATCTGCTTCAGATAGACCTGTTCCAGCGCCCGATTCATCAAATCCAGCCGAGCCTGAAGTGGTAATTCCTCCAGATTGTCGAGGCGAACCTCGCCTTTCTCGGTTCCGTCTTCATGGCAGTCCGTGCAATAGTTCGACAAAATTTCCATGGTTGCTTGCGGAACATGAAATTTGTTTTGTCCATGCACCTGAGATGGCAGAATGAAAAATCCTGCAACAGCAGTGCTGAGCATCAATCGGCTAAGTAACATAAAAGGAGTTCGGAAAATAGGGATCACCCAAAATTTCACAAACCTCACGGGAATGTAAAATCCATCAATTTATAAAGGAAAGGCTACCTGCTTTTTTCAGTTGGTCTAAAAATTATTTGACCAATGCCTGATAAAAATAAGGGCAGGATGAGTCGCTTTTTAGAGCTTATTTCGGCACATTTTCCATCATCTGCTTGGCCAAGTCTTTCAGCTCCTCCACCGGAATCGCATAGGTTTCACAGCGATTGGCCCGTGCGATGTTCATCCCGATCACTTTTCCACGGATATCCAGAACCGGACCACCCATCGTGTTTCGGTTTCCAATGACGTCATGCTGGATGACTCTGGGGAATCCACTGCGCCGCATCGAGAAATAGCCGCTCATCTGGTCATTGCGGTCGGGTTGCAGGAAAATCTCCGCCTTTGCCGTGAGTTTGACCGTGAATTCGACTTTCTTCCCCTTGCGATTCACCGTCACCTTCAATTCATCACTGACTTTTTTGTCCTTCATCACGTCCGTGAGCTGCTCCATTTTACTGACTTTCACCCCGTCGATCTCAACGATCACATCCCCAGCCAGCATTCCGGCGTCAGCTGCTCCACCTCCTTCGGTCACTTCCGCAATCTCCAATTTATCGGTCTCCGCCTTGAGCACGATGCCAAGTGCGGCTCCACCTGCGGCGGCAATTTCCCTGGGAGTCGCACTGATGATTCCGGCCAAAACCTGTCGCTTGATCCGGCTCGTTGCCCCGTTGACGACCACCCAGCTGCCCTGGGGCAAATCACTGCTATCGGCATAATCCGCCGGAGTCAGATCCTGTGCCTCAACCTTCAGCATAGCGACGTCCCATTTTTCATCCACCGACAACACCTTGACTTCGTCAAACGCGGTTTTATCCACACGCATTTCCAGCTTTTGAATCTCCTTGATCTCACTGGCCTTGGTTAAAACATGGCCGTCCGATGAAACCACAACGCCATAGGCGATTTCCTTGTTCCCATCATAAATCACCGCACTGCATTTCTGGATGATCTGACGTTGCGGTTCAAAAAGCCCCGTGATACCCGGCCCCGTCATTCGAAAATGCGTCTCCAGGGATTGCTGCGCGGATAAGCCGCCGGCCAGCAAGGAACCAATGAGCAACGTTGCGCTGCTAACGCTCCGCAAGCTCCACCGTGATGTTCTGTTCTTTTCCATCTCTCGTGATTTCCAACTCCAATTCGTCTCCTGCCGATTTCTCCTTGATCAACGCCTGCAAATCTTCGCGTGTCTTCATCTCTTTTCCATCCATCTTCCGGATCACATCGCCAATTTTCAACTCGGCTTTTTCCGCCGCAGTTTCTTTCCCAACTTTTGTAATCTCCAATCCGCCTTCCGCAGACTTGGTTGCAATACCTAACATTCCATTCCCCTTGACTGCTCTCTGCGCAAACGGCCCATCACCGATGAATTCGGAAGCCATCATCGCATCCCAGTTCGCCAAAAAAACAGGCACAGGAACATGCATATTCACGGGTAATTGAGGTCCTACCCGTGAGTGAATCCCGATCAACCTTCCCTGCATGTCAAACAACGGACCACCTGAATCCCCACCGATCAGCGTCCCGTCCGTCTGGTAAGTGCTGTTCGCAATCCTCACGATGCGAGCCAATCGGGCCACCGCACCACGCTCCTTGTTGAACCCGCCCGAATGTCCGAGCGAAAACACCCAATCGGCCAGCTTCATGTCGTTGCTCCGGTTGATCTCCACAAAAGGATACTCCCCGGGTTCGGTGATCTGAGCCAGCGCCGCATCGGTGTCCGACATCAACCCCAGTGTCTTGGCTTTCAGCCTAGTTCCGTCCGGCATGATGACAGTCACCTTTTTTCCAACTCCTCCCGTCACGTGCGCGGCACTCATCACCAGTCCTTCTTTGGAAACAATCACTCCGCTGCCGAAACCCTCTCCAAGATCGATCGAAACCGTCGCCGCCTTGGCTTTGGGAAGAACTTCTAACAGGGCTTTCTGGATCAACATCAGATCCTCTTGGGATTCCGGAAGCTTCTTCTCATTGAGAGGAAACGCACGGCTCTCCGCGCAGAGAAAGACCATCATTGCGATGGCCGAACAAAACCCGATGGTGGAGGCGCCATTCCTCATCTTCTACCGCTCCAGAATTTCCACTTCGTAACCATCCGGATCCGTCACGAACGCCATCTTGCGCTCACCACTGGAAAATTTCTCACGCCAACCGCCCGGCCAGATCTCGATCCCGCTTTTTTCCAAACCGTCGCAATAGCCGATGATGTCCTCCACACCCAACGCCGTATGCATCAGATCCTCCGGGCATCGATGCGGGTAATCAGCCGACCAGGTCAGCTCGAGAAACACATCGTTTCCCGCAAGCTCCATGAACGCCAGGCGGTTGCCCTGCGGCGAATCCTTCTGGTCGGCCAAACGGTAGCCTAATTTCTCGTAAAACGAAATCGACTCCTCCAAGCTTTTCACACGAATCCGAGTATGTAGAAATTTAATTTTCACTCGCTAAACCTACCCAACTCCGTCCAGCCCGCAAGCCCTGTCTTCCTCAACCTCCCATTTGAAACCTGAACTTTGAAATTTGAAATTTCCGAAATCGACCGCGAGGACTTCCGCAACCTGCTGATGGAAATCCACCGCACCCACATGCCGTTCGGAATGTTTGGAAAAGAAAAATACCCGCCCCACGGAGTTCCCATCTTCGATCTGCCGGAAGAATATCTGCTCTGGTTCAAACAACGTTCCTTCCCCAAAGGCCGGCTCGGCGAGCTCATGGCCCACGTCTGTGAAATCAAGGAATGCGGAATGGATTCGATTTTCGAACCGATGAGAAAAGCAAATGGTGGCAGGACGAAGCTTTCCTGATCTCAGCTATCCATCATCTTCTTCACCTCAAGCTCATGCCGCAGGGCGAGCTCGTTTTTGAAGATTAAGAGCGCAGCGGACGACAATAACATGCTCTTACTGACCAGAAAAAGAGTTAGCCCATGATGGGGAACTGAGGCAGGAGAATAACTTACGATGTAAAATCCCCACGAAAAAAAATATAATCCACCAGCGGCACTCGCAACAGCGAGAGGAACGGTCAGATATCCTGAAGCATGAACGATTTTCCAAAACGGCAATATCGTGAATACCAGTAAACCATTGAGCATGAAAGCCAATCTGATGAAAATGACACGCAACACATCCATATTAAGCGAAGCAATTACAGATCGGAAATATTCAAAATCAAAAGAATGCATCCAAATAACCTGAAATACCCTTCGCTCGGAGCTGGTTGCATTAAAGTCGTAAATCGGCATCAAATTCCAAACCACAAAAATCACCAACGCCGCTAACGCAAAGCCCAACGCCACACGATTTCTTTTCGTAATCGGCAGCCAGTCTTTTATCGCGCTGATCAAATCACCCTCTTCCTTGAATTTTGAAACTTGAAATTTGAATTTTAAACCAGCCCGTCTTTCCGGGCTTGTTTCCAATAAGCGTATTCCGAGCGGTTGAAGTCCACATACTCGGGCGAGAGGTCGCTGGAATACATCGTATAGGCCGCGTTGCCTTGGTTGAGGTCGATATCGATGGTGAACTCCGGATGTGAAACGATTTCGCGCAACTGCTCCATCGGGGTCTCTGCTTGCAAGCCACCGAGACATGCGGCTTTTCCGCCGATGAAAATATCGATCAGTTCCTCGCGGATGCGCGCCCTGGAGTAGCCCACCGCGTGAATGATCCGACCCCAGTTCGGGTCGCCGCCGTTCCATGAGGATTTCACCAGCGCGCTTTTGCAAACCGCCTCGGCCACGCGTTTGGCATCAAGATGCGTGTGCGCGCCTTTGACATTCACGGTCACAAATTTGGTCACCCGTTCACCATCGCGAACCACCGCTTTAGCAAGCTCCAACATCAACCAACCGAGGGCGTAGCGAAACTGCTTGCAGGCACTTCCACCCCTCCTTGCCAGCGGCATTCCTGACGCACCGTTGGCCAGAACAAGAACCGTGTCGTTGGTGCTCATATCGCCGTCGATGGTGATCCGATTGAAACTTTCCTCGACCGATTCCTGAACCGCCTTCTGCAGGCAATCCTGGGACAAGTTCGCGTCGGTGGTGATGAAGCAAAGCATGGTCGCCATGCTGGGAGAAATCATACCCGCCCCTTTGACGCAGCCACCGATCCGCACGCGGTGCTCGCCCATATCGAAGGAAATCGCGAGTTCCTTTTCATGCGTATCACTGGTGATGATGGCGCGTGCGACGTGGTTGCCTTGCTTTGTTGCAAGCCTTGTCACGAGATCTTCATACTTGTTCTCCACCCGCATCATCGGCATTGGCAAACCGATCACACCGGTCGAACAAACCCCGACCTCGGTTTTCTTCAAACCCAGCTCCTTCGCAACGCCCTCGCACATCGCGGTCGCATCATGCAAGCCCTGCAAACCCGTGCACGCGTTGGCATTTCCGGAGTTCGCCACAATCGCGCGCAGCGGTCCTTTCTTGAGATGATTCTGCGTCACCTTGACCGGAGCTGCCTTGACCTTGTTGGTCGTAAACGTCCCCGCGGAGCGGCACGGTTTTTCCGAATAAATCAGAGCCAGATCCAATCGATCGCTCGCCGGATTCTTGATCCCGCAACTCACCGCACTTGTTAGAAAACCTTTCGCGGCACCCACACCGCCCTTGATTCGTGTAATTGGAAAATCCATCTGAGAAAAAACTAGACCGCCACGATTACGTCTTTCGCCACTCTCCCGCAAGAAAACTTTAAACCCAGCCTCGGACCGCGCGACTCCGGTCGCGCTCTTTCATTTCACCCTTCACTCTTCATCATTCACCATTCTACAGCACCCTGCCCCAAATCGCCTTCAAATACCTCGACTCCGGATAATTCGAAAGCGTCGGGTGATCCCCGCCGGCTCCCGTCCGGTCGAATATCTGGTATCGTTTGTCCTGCCGATGGATCACTCCCGTGACGATGTTTTCAAACGCCTCGACCCCGAGCTGCCCGGAACAGGAACACGTGACCATCACTCCGTCGGGTGCCACCAGCTGCGTGGCCAGCTTGTTCAGATCGTGATACTTCGCATACCCCACCTCGTCCTCTTTCCCGAACATGAACTTCGGCGGATCCACCATCACCACATCCCACTTGCGGCCGTTTTCAATCATCGTCCGCACCCAAGTGAACGCATCGGCGTGCGTGAGTTTCACTTTCGCGCTGTTCAGATTCGCATTTCGCTTCGCCATCGCGACCGCCGCCTCATCGAGATCCACGGCCATCACCTCGCTCGCTCCGCCCAACGCAGCCGACACAGCGAACCCGCCGGAATAGCAGCAAAGATCCAACACATTTTTCCCCTCAACGATCCCGCGGAACTTTTTGCGGTTGTCGCGTTGATCGCAGAAAAACCCGGTCTTGTGACCCTGTGAAAAATCAATTTCATATTTCACGTCGTTCTCCACCACTTTGACCAACCTCACCGCATCACTCTGCACTCCGCCAGAACGTGGAATTCCCTCGATCTTTGCCAAATCGCTATCCACCTGCACCACCACCCGTTTGGTTCCGAACGCCTCATGCATCAGCGGCAACCACTTTTCCAAACGCATCCACGCACCCAACGCGGTGATCTCGATGGAAAGCACATCGCCGAACTTGTCCGCCACCATGCCCGGCAGGAAATCCGCATCGCCATGCACACAGCGGTAGCACTCGGTCTCCGCATCCAGCTTCAAAACCTCCCGCCGCAGCTTCCCGGCCCGGACGATGGCTTTCTCAAAAAACGTTTCGTCCAAATCCTCCATCGAATGGCTCACGATCCGCAGCGGCATACGCGCCTTCGGGTTCCACAGCCCCCAGCCAAACCTCGTCCCCTGCTTCCCGAAAACCTCCACCAAATCCCCGGGCTTCGCATCCCGAGAAACCTCCCCCACCATCTTCGGCCAAATCGAAGGATGAAACGTCTGATACTTTAAATGAACCGCAGGCACAGACCCATCCTTGCGTGAAATTTCAAATTTCAAATCTCAAATTTCAAATCCAGCACCTCTTCACCTCTTTCATCTCCTTCCTCCCTGTCACGAAAAAGCTCGCAAAACCCCTTCCCAAACGCATCCATCTGCTTCTCAGCATCCCATCTTCCTTGTAACTTGAACTTTGAAATTTGAAATTTCGTGAAACTGCATCGCCACCTCTGCGCCTCCACCCTTGAAATCGCGAAAGCGGTTTTGGTCAACCATCGCGTCCTAGATCATGAACTAGCCGCAGCGTTCGAGCAAAACCCGAAATGGGGCAAACGCGATCGATCCTTCGTCGCCGAATCCCTTTTCGAAACCACACGCTGGCGGCGTGCGCTTTCCTTCCTCGTCGATTCCGAGGAAACCAACTCGCTTCTCACCGCCCAATGGTTGCTGATGGGTTACGAACTCCCTGACTGGCATTCCTACAACGGCCGGCCCACCGACGAAATCCTCGCCCGACAACCCCTCCTCGCCGACCAACCACGCGCCGTCCGTCAGTCCATACCCGATTGGCTCGACCAACTCGGCCTCTCGGAACTCGGCGATCTCTGGGAACCCCAGCTCAAAGCCCTCAACCAAAAACCTTCTGTCTTCCTCCGCGTCAACACCCTGATCACCACCCGCGAAAAAGCCCAGGCATGGCTTGCGGATAACAACGTTGAAACCACCACCCTCCCCAACCACCCCGACGCCCTCGCCCTGCCCCCCGGGAAAATGTTGCCCAAATCCCTCCGTCTCGATGGTCGGATCGAAATCCAGGATCCCTCCTCCCAATTTATCTCCCCGCTTTTGGATCCCAAACCCGGCCAACGCATCATCGATGCCTGCTCGGGCGCAGGCGGCAAAGCCCTGCATCTCTGCGCGCTCTCGAACAACGAAGCACGGATCTTCGCGATGGACGTCGATTCCAAAAAACTCGCCGCACTTCAACACCGCGCCAAACACGCCCGCGCCAGCGCCATTTCCCCGAAACCCATCACCGAAAACATCACCACCGACTTCGAGAACATCGCGGATTCCCTGCTTATCGATTCCCCCTGCTCCGGCCTCGGCACCCTGAAACGCCAGCCCGATCTCAAATGGCGACTCAAACCCGCCGCGATCGACCGCGTCCGTTCCATCCAAGCCGAACTCCTCGCCACCTACCCGCGCATGCTCAAGCCCGGCGGAAAACTCCTGTACGCCACGTGCTCCATCCTGCCCTCGGAAAATCAGGACCAAGTCGCCAAGTTCCTCAAAAACCGCCCCGACCAATACCGCCTCATTTCCCAACACAACCTCCTCCCCTCCGAGACCGGCTTCGACGGCTTCCATGCCTCTCTGTTAGAAAAATTGTAACGCGGCTGGAACATGTTGTTCCAGTGGTCGCGGGGACTTGCTGCCCCCTCATCATCCATCACTTTTCCGTCTCTTGGGATGAATCCGGTTGATCCCACGACAACGATACGAGTAAAGCCCGCCGTGCGTTTTCACGATCCTCATGAAACTCCTTGTATTGGGATGCAGAGTGCTTTCCTGATTGTGACATGAAACCAAACTGCAGCGTGACATCATTTCCGACAGCCTCAGAAGTGATGCTCCATTTGCTGAAATCGGATTTACCCTCGCGATTCAATCCCTTGAGAGCTTTTTCCTGAGCGGGGGAGGGCAACTTCACCGTGGTCACACTTTTCAGATGAAACGGGTATATCAACTCGAAAGGCGTCTTACGATCCTTGATAAATCGAGTGCTAAGGTAGTCGCGCTCCCACAAAGCGGGCAGAACTCCCGCGTTGACATCGGTTGTGCCTTTACGAATGTGATAATGAATCGAGAGACTCGCAGGCTCATCAAAGGCATCGAGGTTTTCGAAATCGAACTTTTCGACTTGCACCATAGCGTGACTCGCCAGCATATCCTGGACTTTTTCATGTTGCTGAATCGGACTAAGTCCGGAAAAAGCGGCACGCATCCAAGACCCATAATACCCTGTCAGACTCAGTTTCTCTGTCACGAGCCAGTCTTCGCCGTCGATAGTGACTGAGCGTTTGCTATCCACTTTGCAACTTTCCAATTCAGGTGGAGTGGGTGGTGAAATCAACCGAGAACCAGACGGATCCAGAATCAAAGCATGGGAATGCCACAAACCGTCTGCCGGAAAAATTGAGAGCGCTAGACTTTTGTCTGTCGCATCGATCAACCAGTTTTTCCCGAGTGCTGGAACATTGACAACCATGTGATTGAACTGATCCAAAGTCGGAATCCGGTCATTAACTTTCCAGTCAGTATTGACCAACGCAAGATGGCTCTTGATGTCCGATGCTTTCAGCAAAAGGTAAATCAACAACGAGGTATCTTTGCAGTCACCATAGCGAAGATGAACGGTTTTTTCGCCTGCATTCGGTCTGCGAGCCCTCACTCCGAATTCGATCGCCTTGTAAACAATTTCCTTCTGCACATGCCGTGCGATGATAGTGATTTTCTCCTTATCATCGGTTATGCCAGCAACCAAATCATCTGCCAGCTTTTTGATGGATGGATCAACCACCAGTCTGGATTCGATCTGCACAAGATAATCTGCTCCAACTTTTTCCCATGTGGTGCCTTTCTCACCAAGCCAGAGAATCGGGCAACGTTCTTCATGGGGGACCGAGTAACTTTCGTAAGGAGCAGCTGGTTGATTTTTCACGATCCATGCCATCAATCCCTTCTCTTCGAGCCTTTCCACATTCATCCCATGATGCAGATGTGCTTGGATCGATTCAGTATCACCGGTTACGAAAACGGCTTCTCCTACCAGCGGCGTGCCATAAGTGAAAAGGTGACGCTGAAATTCAAAAACGTCAGAAACCGCAAGATCTTCGTAGGTAACTTCCCACTCCACGGTGCATCCCGGCCGCACGCCGGCCACTTGCATGTGCAAAACCTTTTCATCACTCGCGATCTCATCATTCGGATCACGCACATACGCGTCATTAACCGACGCCTGCGCGATTGAGTTTCCATTCTCATCCTTTACCTCCAAGCGGTTCATGTAAACTCTCTCGCCAAGCGGGTAAAAATTCGCCTCAATCGTGCTGAAGGATCTTGCTCCGTCGGCATTCAGAATTTTCACACGCCGAAGTAGCGTCTTGCGCAAAGGCTTGCCTTTTTCGAAATGGTATCCTGTGGATCGGGCCAACCAGACTGAAGTTTGACCCTCACTCAAGTTGTCGGCAGGTTTCACAGCCGAGAGAGCGGCATCAACTGGTTTGGGCAGATCGACCGCTTTGATGGCAGTCTTGATCGAAGAGTTATCACCCTGACCAAGATGCGAAGAGGCCATTCGGATCGCATAAATAATATCCTCATCATCAGGTTGCAATTTATCAGCACGTTCGAAAGTCGCTTTTGCATCGCGATACCATTTCTTACCCATTTGACTCCATCCCAGAATCATGAGTGCACGAGGTGATTCCGCACCATCTTTTAAGATAGCCTCTGCAACAATCGCAGCTTTGTCATACTGCTCACCATCGTTAAGCGCCTCACCGAAATCAAAACTCAATCCCCGATCTCCGGGATTTTCCTCACACAGCCTTGTGAAAATTTCGATCGCCTTGTCCGTATCTCCACTTGCACTGTAGGTTTGTGCCTGCCAACGGCGGGCGTCAATCGATGGCGATTTTGCCACCCATGCCTCAACCGATTTTATCGCGCTTGGATAATGATTGTTTTGATTCAGCAACTGAAGCCAGGAAAGGAGACTGCTTTCGTCTTTGAATCCGTTTTGAATGAGATTGAGAAACCCGGTTTCGCCTCCCGTGACATCTTCTGAAAGTATTTGCAAACGGGCAAAGGAATAACCCAGTTGATGATTATCTGGAAATTTTACAAGCGAAGGAGCTATCAGATCACGACCCTTGCTCGCCAGCTCGGCTCTCTCATACATATCTGCAGCGTTACTCAATACAATCGGATCATTTCCTTGTTTGTAACCTTCATAAAAAACCTCTGCGGCTTTTTCGTGAAAACCGCGATTCATGTAAGAAAAAGCAGCTTCATTCAGCATGTTGCCAAGTGCAGATTTCTGCAAAGAATTCATCTCGGGCACATCTCCTTTTGGGGCAGATAGAGTCACTGCATTCAGACTACGTCGGACCAAATCGCCATCTCCATTTTTGATCGACCACCATCCAGCGATCAAATGAGCTGAATTCTCGGTTCTGGCGACTCTCAGTATGTAGCGAAACCGGTCACCATCCACATTACGGGCAATTTCAAATTCACGACCCGTTCCGCCATGTCCAGGATCCCATAACTTGGAAGTGAATTCCTCCTCGCGGGTGTTTTGGAAGTCCAATGTCGAAAACAAGCCTCTGGTTATAGCGGCAAAATCCGGTGGCTCACTCGCAAACCGGATTGGCACAACGATCATTGCCTCTCCGATTCTTTGGGCACGAAAATCCGCTAATTCGATAGTGGAATCATACTCCCATTTCAACCATTCCATTCCCTCCACTTTCGTACGATATCCGAGCTCAGGGCGATCCTTGTCCTCTGCCCCATTCCCTGTCGCAACGCTTATCGAAGGATCCAAGATTCGAAACGTTTCGACAATTTCTCTCGCTTCACGTGACAGAACGGCTTTGTCCGCGGAAGTCCAGAACGCAATTTGCCACGAGAACCCCTGATGCACCAGCAACCAATGCTCAAACTCGATGGGCGAAACCGTACCGTTAATGACAACTCGGGTATTGAATCGTGCGAAAGTCAATCCGTTAAGCTCCACCCGTTCCTCGGTTTGGTTCAAAACTTTGGATGTCATCGCCAAGTTAGATTTGGCAATTTCGAGGAGATAATCCAGTGTGAGAGCTTGTTCCATACGCTCCGCGAGTACCATGCCGTAAACCTCCGGTTTGATCCTGCGTATCGCCAAACAAGCTTCTTCGTTCACGACTTTCGCATTTAACTCCACCCAGCTTGCGGATGGGGATAGTGAAAAATTGAATTCTTCGTTTTTTATCACCCCTCCCCGTCCAGGGTTTGATGATGGATTCGACTTAGCCATCGAGTGTCTCGAATCCGCCATCCAGCCGATAAATACGCTTCCAACCACGATCAGAGCGATCGTCGAACCGATGACTATGGCCCAAATGGCCTGGGTTCTCCCCTGCTTGTAAATATTGCGGTCATAAGTCGATAGACCAACGATTCCCACGACCATGGCTGCGAGCATCAGTATGACTCCAATCACTCCAAAACCCAACTTGAGAAACTCGTGACGAATCTCAAGCACCTCTGAAATCGCGGTTCCTAGCGAGCAGAGAAACCAACCCGATAATGCCAATAATAATCCCGTCACACACAAGCTGCTCGTCGTGGGACGACGCATCATCGAAACACACTTGATAATCAGGAGCAGCAATACACTGAGGACCAACACACTGCCAATCACTTCGCCCACTTCTTCTGGTCCCCATTGCTTCGCAGATAGGATGGAATTCAAGAAAATCATCCGATAGCACTAGCGGATCACGTCAATGTCAGGCAACGAATAATTTAACCAGAGTCCGAACCTGAAGATACAAATTTTCATATCGATATTGGATGGTAAATTCCGCAACAAATTCGCTAACGCGAATTTTTCGCATTTTTATCTTGAAACGCGATTTTGTTGCGTTAAAAAACTCCGCGACATGAAACAACTTACCACAACCCTCGTCGTTTCCACCCTATCATCTGTTGCCTTTGCTGCGGATTTCCTCGCTCCCTTCGAGCACATCCACGCAAGCAAGAGCGGCACTCCATATATTCATTCCTTCGGAATCGAACCCGCTTTCACAGGTCGCGATCTATTCGTCGACCACACCTATGTGGATGGTGACGGCTTCACCGAACACGAAACCGAAGTCGAACTCGAATGGGCTTTCACCAAGCACCTCGGTGTGATCGTTGAAGTGCCATATACCTACGAAGATGAAGAAGGTGTTGGTTCCGAAAAGGGATTCGGTGATCTCGCCGTCGTCCCACGAGTTTTGTTGATCGAAAAAGAGCGCTTCCTCCTCACTGCCCAAACCGAAGTGATCTTGCCTACCGGCAGCAGCGCGTTCGGCGGTGACACCGCGATCGCCCCCGGCCTCGCTGCATGGTTTGATTTGGGAAACAATTTCACACTCAACTCCCAGATCTTCGTGGAACACGGTTTTGATGCTGATGAAACCGAACTCGGAATCGGTCTTGGACTGGTGAAATCCATCCAAACTCGTGGCACAAGCCACGCCCACGGCAAAAACTGCCACAACCACGTTCCACACGCAGGACTCCTCAACTTCCATCTAGAAGTCACCGGTGAAACCCCCACCAACGGAGACGAAAGCGGTGATATCGCTCTCGAAGCCTTATTCGGCATAAGCTACGGCATCATTGAAGACCTCGATATCCGCGCCGGTTACTTCCTCCCCATCACCCGTCCCAATGATTTCGATCACGGCTTCACCACCGGTCTGATTTTCCATTTCTAATTCAGGCAGAACATAGTGATATAAAACGACCCGACCTCGCCAAATGGGTGATGTCGGGTTTGTTTTTGATTTATCAAAACAAACTTTATCCTCCCACCCTGCATATTAGTTCACTCTTTTTCTACAAGTCACTTCACTAGGAGTTACTGCATTTTGATCACAAGCAGAAGCAACCCGAGTCCGTGTAGCTCAACGATAGGAGACCTCTTTTCTAACCATGGCGCACCGCAAAGCAGTGCCAGTGATCCCTTTTGACTATGAGTTGGACACTACTACATTGGAGTATGTCAAGCATCAACTCAAAACAAGAGCTGCAGATGGCTCTGAAGACACAATTGAAGACAGAGTCCCAAAACTACGGGAAGATGCAGCTCCCTTTGAGATCTTGCACTTCCTCAGCACATTTCAACGCGTACGTCGTACGATGGGCTGGACTACAGGACCGAAGCTTGTCCAGAAGTTCCCTATGCATCTCACAGGGTACCACTTGGATACTTGGGAGTTGCACATGACAGGACGAAACCCTACGGTCAATAATTTTGATCTCAGCTTGGATGAGTTCAAAAGTGAGCTCCTAGAAGGTTATGCCTATGAAGATCAACTAGACTATCTAAGAAACCTGAAGAAACCAGGCAAGATGGAACCAAGTCAATTCCTCTTAAAGTTAAGGGCAGCCAATCGTATGGCCACTGAACTACCCAACACACCAGATGGAGAGAACGGACTCTCAGATCTACAGATGCGAAGAACATTCTTGTCTGCTATGCCAAAGGCATGGCAAGACAACTTTGAGAATGCAAGTCTCACAGTGTACAATTGCACACTTCAAGACATCCGTACTTACATGGACAAACAAGCAGCCAAGGATCCATTTG